>JASFIU010000551.1:0-3354 GCA_050122495.1 Desulfobacterales bacterium
GCATCCCCCAAAAACTGTCCAGAAAAATTCAGATTTGTTAGTACAACCTTAATTTTTTTGAACTCATTTTTTTGCGGGAATGATGAACAAATCCATTTAAAATGAGAATTGGCGACTTAGGCACGACATCTCCAATTTGAGTACTCCCAAAATATTGGGGATTAGCGTATGAAGGACGAAACCGCTACGCGGTAGCTTTTTCTCAGAATTTTCCCCATCTTTGAGGTTTGAGATTTATTTTCTTCTTGTGTTATTCTTTTAATTTTTTTTTAGCCAACAATTGAAAATTTAGCTTTTATTTCTTTTAAGAATATGCGATGTTACTTACTGTAATTATAATGAAAAAGAGAGGGTGGATACTTTACCCATTAGCATATTTCATGCCAAAATCGTCGACGGCTTCGTCCTTCATCGTTTTATCAATAATCCCGCTCCAGAATACCTCAATCTGATTTTCTGAAACAGCCAGCGCTTGATCGTAAAGTTCTGGCTTTTTTTTCGGCGGGACTAAGGATAAAACGCTTATTAACAATATGCAGTTGTTCACTGACCGGACTACGGAAAGAGGTGTTCTATTGTATAATGCTGAAATTGACCGAGTACTATCAATAATCCTCGGTTGGCGCATGGTCTTACCGGGGTTGGCTTGGTGGCAAGCTATGCATGGTCTTGATATAGCGTATCAGGCCGGGGAATTTTGGCAACTGTCTTTGGCGAGTGTGCTGTGTTGCAGTCAGCAAATATGGGCCATTGATCTAATTTAGGTTAATATTATTGTTAATTTAAAATAGCCTTAATTCAATGAATTTTGTAATAATCCCTTGATTAGAGTATGTTGATATTGAACAAAGCTAATTAGAATAGGTCATAAAATAGGTTTATAAGATCTGCTTTTTCTTCGAATCCAATCCCCGGAGTTTCCGTCAGGTTGATATAACCGTCTTTGATCGGTGTGCTATCGGCAAATCCGCCGAAGGGTGCAAACACCTCGGGGTATGACTCATTACCGCCTAGCCCCAATCCCGCAGCGATGTGGAGTGCAAATTGATGACCGCCATGGGGAATGCAGCGTCTTTTTGACCAGCCATGGGAGGTAAGCTGATCTATCATTCGCATATATTCCACCAACCCATAAGAAAGAACTGGGTCCATTTGTAGATAGTCGCGATCTGGCCGCATTCCGCCATATCTAAGAAGGTTTCTTACATCCTGATGGGAGAAAAGATTCTCACCAGTCGCCAGTGGAAACGGATAATTTTCGCATAGTATGGATTGCAATGCATAATCCAATGGGTCACCTGCCTCTTCAAACCAGAATAGGCCTATCGGCTTTAGCGCGCTTGCATAGGCCAAAGCTGTCTCGAGATCAAAGCGGCCGTTAGCGTCCACTGCCAGGCGGCTACCAGGTGCGGAATTGGAACCGGCTTGAGATAGAAGGGAGCAGACGGCATTGATACGTTCGATATCGTCTTTCAGCGAAGCACCGCCTATTTTCATTTTAACGACTCGGTAGCCCTGCTCAAGATAACTGGTCATTTCATGCTTTAGTTCTTCGAGGCCCTTGCCGGGATAATAGTATCCACCGGCCGCATAAACAAATGTCTTGTTATCCGGTTTCTCGCCGCGATATTTTTCTGCAAGCAGTTTATATAAAGGTTTTTCTTCTATCTTGGAAATCAGATCCCAAATGGCCATATCGATAACGCCAACGGCCACCGACCTTTCACCATGTCCACCTGGTTTTTCGTTCTGCATGAGTATTTGCCAAATTTTAAAGGGGTCGAGATTATCTTTTTCCTCGGTCAATACTGCATCGGGGTCCGCCTGCATAAGCCGGGGGATAAACCGATCGCGCAGCAAACCGCTTTGTGCATAACGACCGTTTGAGTTGAACCCGTACCCAACAACAGATTTTCCATCCCTGATAACGTCGGAGCTAATGGCAACAACTGAAACGGTCATTTTGCTAAAATCGATGTAAGCATTGCTTATGGAAGATGCAATTGAAACCGATTTTTCCTGGATGCCCGTAATTCGCACTAATTCCTCCTTATCTTTACTCCAAGCGGTATTTTTTTATCACATCCGCCGGTATTTCAAGGCCCAGGCCTGGTTCCTGGGGAGGAAACATCTGTCCGTCTTCAATTCGCATCGGCTCGGAAAAAGCGGCAGACACCCAGGGCATGTGCTCTATTGGGCCGGATGACATGACGCCGCAAGCAACCTGAATAGTGCTTTCCATCATATGGTGAGGCGCTATGGGTTTTCCGGCAACTTGCCCCATATGGACGATCTTGATCATTTCGGTTATGCCGCCCACGCGACATATATCGGGTTGCAGGATATCTGCCGCGTCTGCGCGGATATAGGCATCGAATTCGTACCGGGCACCCAGCGTTTCCCCCATGGCGATGGGGATATCCAAATCATCGGCAAGTCTGGCATGGCCGGGTATATCATCACACCACAGGGGCTCTTCAAACCAGGCAACATTCAATTGCTCCAGCTCGCGGCCAACCATCATTGCGGTCGGATAGTCCCATTTCTGGTTGGCGTCGGTCGTTATCCAGATATCGTCACCCAATGCCTTGCGAACCCCGGCTACACGGTCGATATCGATCTTAGGGTCATCGTGCCCCAGCTTCATTTTAATACCCATCATGCCCTGACTTAAATACTCTTCAAAAGCGGCGACCATCTCTTCGACGCTCATGTACAGCCAGCCACCGTCCGAACCATAGACCGGTGCACTTTCGCGAGTACCACCTAGGAGTTTGTAGACGGGCATGCCGGCGGCCTTGCCTTTGATATCCCACAAAGCCAGATCCACGGCGGCCTGCGCTTCATTGACCACGCCGGTGCGACCTACGGTTTGCAAGCGTTTATTCAGTTTGGTCCAAAGCCGTTCATTATCCAGCGGGTTCTCCCCAATTAAAAGCGGCGTAAAATCATCCTTGATGATGCAGCGAATGGCGGTGGCGCCCCCCAACAGGGTCCAGCCATATCCGGTGCCGGTGATGCCGCTATCCGTTTTAATAATTGCCAGTGGCATATAGATATGCCCGACGGGGCCGCCTTTTGTTCCGCTGGATGAACCGGACTGCATAGGGCGCGGCAGGGGCATTTTTAGCAATTCGCATTTCACATCGGTTATCTTCAGCATGGTTGTTTTTCACTCCTCCTCAAATTATTAATTAATTTGAGCCAATTGTTTTTTTACCAAAGGCTTGATGCCTCCGGCCTCTAAAATTTCAAAGACGTAACCGGACATCGGCTGCACCTGCAATTCGGCTCCGGTAGATTGATTGTGAACCACCCCTTCTTTTAGATCGATTTTCAATGTGTCCCCTGTCG
>JASFIU010000552.1:0-3348 GCA_050122495.1 Desulfobacterales bacterium
CATCAATCGGTACGTGAATGTTGATGTTTTGGGGAAAATCTTCATGAACTAACGGCGCATCCGCGGCGATGGCGGACATCGGGTCGAAAACCGCCGGCAGTTCCTCGTAGGTCACCCGTATCAGGTCGACGGCTTCAAGGGCTGTATCCTCGTCAACGGCGGCCACGGCAGCAACTTCTTCACCGAAATAGCGCACCTTTTCAGTGGGCAGAAACTGCTGATCCAGCGTGTAGCGGAACACCCCCCATTTGCTGCCACTGGTGTCTTTGCCCGTTACTACCGCCTTGACACCAGGCAGTTTTTCCGCAGCCGAAGTATCGATATCAACAATACGTGCATGGGCATGGGGGCTTCGAAGTATTTTCCCCACCAGCATGCGGGGGAAGGCCAAATCCGCCGTGAATTTGGCGCCACCCGTCACTTTGGCCCGCGTATCCACTCTTGGCATGCTCTTTCCGACGATATCGTATTGGCTGACAGCTCGCGCTGAAACCTGAGGTGCTGCTTCAGAAGGTTCTTCTCCTGAGGTCGCTTCCTTCACAGCTTCAACGATCTTCTGATACCCTGTACAGCGGCAGATATTGCCGCTGAGTGCTTTGCGGATACTGTCTTCATCAGGGCTTCTATCCGCAAGGGTAAACCCTTTTGCGGCCATGACCATACCTGAGGCGCAGAATCCGCATTGGATCGCTCCATGGCGGATAAAAGCCTCCTGGACCGGATCCAGGTTTTCTCCCTTGGCCAAACCCTCCACTGTGAGGATGCGCTTTCTCGACGCTTCAAGAGCTAAGGTTAAACAGGCACGCACGGGTACATCATCCATCAGCACCGTGCACGACCCGCAGACACCCTCTCCGCAGCCTTCTTTGGCACCTGTCAGGTCCAATTGCTCCCGGAGGACCTCCAGCAATGTCCAATGAGGCTCAACATCCAGCTCGTGGATTTCATCATTTACATTCAGGGTCAGGGGAACTCTCTTCATGGGGATCCCTTCCATATGTCTTTTCTAGTGTCGTGTCCTATAAGTAATTTACAAAATAAGGGTACGGTTTATCAGTCTGCTCTTTCAACAAAAACGGTGTCAGGTGTCGGGTGTCAGGTGTCAGGATAACGAAACTGATGACTTGTGGATTATGCGGTTTCGCATTCTGTCATCGGTTTGCTGACACCTGAAACCTGACACCTGAAACCAAAGACATTGCGTACTTTAAAGGACTGAACTGAGTAAAATAACCAACACAATTTTTACAACTTTTTTTGGAACACAACACTAGAAGTTGTTTCAAAACCACTTCTATGTATCTATGTTTTTAAATGCTTCTTCAAGCGCCCGTCGAACAAGGGCCGATACCATTTGACTGCGGTAATCCACATTGGCGCCGACATTTTCGACCGCAAAAGTCGTAGCCAGGTCCCTGCACTGACCGGTGACTTCGGCCATGACTTCTGCATCCGTCATGCTGTTTCCTTCAAGAAGCCGGGCGACCTGGTTGAGCAATAAGGGGGCTCTGCTCATGGAGCCGACTGCGATTCTGGCTGCCTTGACAATTGCATTGTCTGTCCGGATGGAAACACCCACAGAAACGATCGGGTAGTCAATGGCGGATCGATAGGCCAATCTTTCGTAGGCACTAGAGGCACCCGGGCCTGAGATCGGGACATGAATGTAAGTCAGAATTTCTCCGGGTTCCAGGGTGAGCGGGTGTTCCCCCACAGTTGAGTAAAGGTCCACAAGGGGAATCCGTCTTTCACCCTGTACACCGGCAATGGTAATCTCTGCATCCAGTGCCAGCAGAGCCGTTGCGCCGTCGGATTGAAATGTGGCATGGCAGCGGTCTGAGTCAGCCCGGGCATAGCAGGTCTGCCCTCCGGCCTTGTGGCAGGGCGGTTTGCCGGAGCGCCATGCTGCAGACTGGTTGTAAAACAGGCATCTGGCGTCCTGGCACAGGTTGCCGCCAATGGTCCCGCGGTGGTGCTGGATGGACGGGGCACCGACGGCTTCCATGGCCTGGGATAAAGCAGGGAAATGTTTTTTAACGTCAGTTGATGCCGCCACGGCGGCAAGAGATGTCCGTGCACCGATGGTAAGTCCGCCATTTTTTCGGGTGATGCCATCCAACTCATCCAAGCTCTTGAGACTCAAAAGATAGGCCGGTTGGCAGAGTCGCTGTTTCATCCGTACCAGCAGATCGGTGCCGCCGCCGAGGATATAACATGCCTCGCCATGGGTGTTTAAAAGGTCCAGTGCGTTCTCAAGCGTGTCCGGTTCTAGATACTTAAAACGGGGTAAACGCAATATGTCCTCCTGCTATGATGATTATCTGTTTTAGAGCTTGCCGAGTATTTCCCTAGAGATCACGATCTTCTCAACCTCCTTGGTCCCTTCATAAATCTCTAAAACCTTGGCAGCCCGGTAAAATCGTTCGACATCGTAATCGTTGAAGTAGCCATAACCGCCGTGCAGCTGCAATGCTTCATCGACAACTTCAACGGCAACATGGCAGGCATACATCTTGGCCATGGCTGTCAGTTTCGAATCCGGCTTGCCTCGATCGAGCAGCCAGGCGGATTTGTAAGCCATGTTGCGGGCGGCTTCGATTTTGGTGGCCATTTCGGCGATCTTAAACTGGGTGGCCTGGAAGGCACCCAGGGGTCTGCCGAACTGCTGCCTGCCCTTTACATGTTTGACAGCCATATCCAGCGCACCCTGAGCCAGGCCCAAACCATGGGCGGAGACATACGCCCGGGAATGATCGAAAAATTTCATCAGTTGAATAAATCCGTGGCCTTCCACACCGATCAAATTATCCCGAGGTACGCGGCAATTGTTAAAATAAATCGCTGCCGTATCCGACGCCCGGAGACCCATCTTGCCGTGCATGGGGTCTGCTTTATATCCTTCACGATCCGTTTCTACCAGAATAATGCTGTGTCGGCCGGTTCTGGATTTGGCATCGGGATCGGTGAGGCAGTAAACCAGCATATGGGTCCCGACCGTCCCGTTTCCAATCATCACCTTGCTGCCGTTAATGATGTAGTCATCACCATCTTTAACGGCAGATGTGGTCGCTGCGGCGGTGTCGCTGCCGGCATCCGGTTCGGTAATGGCAAATCCCAATATGCCGTCGGCGTTGAAGATAGGCGGCAGGTATTTCTTTTTTTGTTCTTCGGTGCCGAAAAGCAGCAATTCCTCGGCGCCAAATGTGATCGAACAAAGCTGTTGCCCGATACCGGGGTCTACTTTCCAGAATTCTTCCAGCACAAGGGCGTGTTCGAAATAGCCGAGTCCCGGCCCGCCGTATTCTTCGGGAATAAAGAGCCCGACAAGATCTAATCCTCGCGCCTTTT
>JASFIU010000553.1:0-3345 GCA_050122495.1 Desulfobacterales bacterium
CCCGATGGCGGCGCCGTTTTTTTTGCCGGCACCATTGACGAAATCCACCGGCAAATACCGGCCGCGATGGTGGAGGTCCTAATACCCGATTTTCAGGGCAATGCCCGGGCGCTCCACACGGTGTTAAAAGCCCGCCCGGATGTGTTAAACCATAATATTGAAACCGTTCCCCGCCTGTATTCGATCGTGCGGCCCCAGGCACGTTATCAACGTTCCCTGCAGCTGCTGAGCCGGGTGCAAAAATATGACAGGAGCCTTCCGATCAAATCAGGTTTAATGCTGGGTCTGGGGGAACATTCCGAGGAAATCCATTCAACGCTAAATGATTTGTTTGAGGCCGGATGTCGTATCCTGACCATCGGTCAATATCTTCAGCCTTCAAAAGCGCATTTGCCCGTCAAACGCTTTGTACCGCCTGCAGAATTTGAGAATTGGAAATCCACCGCACTGGAAATCGGGTTCTGCGAGGTGGCCAGCGGGCCTTTTGTCCGCAGTTCCTATCACGCCAAAGAGCTCTATCAAGCCGTGGGGCCGCTTTTATTAAAACACAAGCCCACCGAAATCAACCGCTGATCCCCAAGCTAATATTATTTGGCCGCTTTGAGATAGAAAATCATGGGAAACTGCCGATAGAGTATTGCGTCCTTCGTAAATTTAAAGTAAAAAAACCCGATACGCCGTAGATCGCATGTGGATTTGGAAAAAATAAAGAGGTTTTGGTTTGGAAACTTCGCTGGTTAAGGCAGAAATCGACTTAAAAGCGCTGGCCCACAATTTCAAAGAGCTGCGCCGCATTACCCATCCCGATGCCCGGCTAATGGGGGTTGTCAAGGCCAATGGTTACGGTCATGGGGCCATCGAAGTGGCCCGCTGCGCGCTTCAAAATGGTGCCGAGGTGCTCGGTGTCGCCCGAATAGAAGAAGCCATCAGAATTCGAGAAGCCGATATTGAGGTGCCGATTTTAATTTTCGGCTATACCCTTCCTGAACTGGCAACGGATATTCTGAAATATGATTTAACCCAAACGGTTTACACCTACCCGTCCGCTCAGGCGTTGTCCCGGACGGCAACTTCATTAAAAAAGAAAATAAAGATTCACCTTAAAGTCGACACCGGGATGGGCAGACTCGGTCTGTTGCCTCAAGATTTTCAAGAAAACCATTCAGACGCCATAAATGCGGATACAGTTGATGAATGCCTGGCCATCGCCGGCCTGAAAGGACTGGAACTTGAAGGCGTATTCACCCATTTCGCAACGGCCGACAGTGCCGACAAGGCTTATGCTGAAGACCAGCTCGATCTTTTTATGAGCTTTCTCAACCGGCTGCACAAAGCCGGATTGGAACCACCTGTCAGGCATGCCGCCAACAGCGCTGCATTGATTGATATGCCGCAGTCCCATCTCGATATGGTAAGGCCGGGCATTGCCAGCTATGGTCTGTACCCCTCCGATGAGGTCGACAAGAAGCATGTATCCCTTAAACCCGCCATGGCTTTAAAAGCGCGGATTATTCATCTTAAAAAAGTACCCGCCGGTTTCAAGGTGAGCTACGGCAGTACTTACGAAACGAGTAAGGCAACGACAATTGCGACAATCCCCGTCGGCTATGCCGATGGATTAAACCGGCTTTTATCGTCCAGAGGCCAGATGCTGGTCCATGGAAAACGGGCGCCCATTATTGGCCGGGTGTGCATGGATCTGACGATGCTAGACGTCGGCCACATCGATAACGTTCAAATCGGCGATGAAGTTGTTATTTTCGGCCAACAGGGCAGTGATGCGATAACCGTCGACGAAATCGCTTCAACCCTTAACACCATAAATTATGAAATTGTATCGACGATAACCGCTAGAGTATCGAGGGTTTATTTGAAATAGAACGGCTTGGAAGCTGGGAAGTTATTCGCAGGGCTTAAGCCCTGCAGCTCATGCCAGGTTGATCCGCAGATTCAATAATATCCGCAGATTACGCAGATTAACACAGATTATTTTTTTAGGTTAAATTCCTATCCGGTGATTTCTTAGATCATACAAATAAGTAAGTTGATAAATATTTCTTAATATTATTTTTTAAAATCTGCGCTAATCTGCAAAATCTGTGGATTATTAAATCACAAATTCAATGAAATCTGTAGATCGGGGCTTAGCTGAGCGCTATGAGCTTTTCAGACTTCCAGTTTCCTAGCCGCTTAGCTTTTTAGACAATCCGAAAGTACACCAGCATGCGAGAAATCATACTGATTAATGTTACCGGCAAAGATAAGCCGGGTCTAACGGCGAGTTTGACGCGCATTCTGGCGCGCTACCAGGTGACCATCCTGGACGTCGGGCAGGCGGTCATCCACGATTACCTGTCTCTGGGAATCTTAATTGAAATCCCGGCCGAGTTTAAATCCTCATCGATACTCAAAGATCTTCTGTTTGAAGCCCATAAATTGGGCATTCAAATCCGGTTTTCACCGATTCCCGAGGATTTATACGAGGACTGGTCGGTCCACAGAGGCAAAGAGCGCCGCATCATCACGCTTTTAAACCGGCGCTTGACCGCCGAACAGTTGTCAAAAGTGGCAACTGTTATCGCTAAAAACAATTTAAATATCGATGTGATCACCCGGCTTTCAGGTCGTCTATCTCTAAATGACGAGGATACCCATCAGAAAGCCTGCGTGCAGATCAGGGTTTCGGGCAAAATTGACGATCCCAAAGTGCTTAGAGGTGAGCTACTAAAAATCCATGAAGAAACCGGTATAGATATCTCCTTTTATATCGATGACATTTATCGTCATGCCCGCCGGTTGGTCGTATTCGATATGGATTCAACTTTGATTCAGGGTGAGGCCCTTGATGAACTTGCCAATTTTGCGGGGGTTGGCGACCAGGTGGCTGAAATTACCAAAGCCGGCATGCAGGGCCAAATCGATTTTAAAGATAGCTTTACACAGAGAGTAGCGCTCCTAAAGGACATCGATGAAAATATTTTGGCGAACGTGGCTCAAAATCTCGCCCTGACCGAAGGCGCCGAGCGGGTCATCGGCAAATTAAAGCAGTTGGGCTATAAAATCGGTATCATATCGGGAGGTCTGGAATATTTTGGAAAGTATTTACAGAACAAACTCGGAATCGATTATGTTTTTGCCAATTGCCTTGAAATTAAGGACGGCAAAATCACCGGCAAAATTAAAGGGGATATCATCGATGGCCGCAAAAAGGCCGAGATCCTGCGAACCATCGCCCAGGTCGAAAACATCAATCTCCAACAAACCATTGCGGTTGGCGACGGCGCCAATGACCTGCCCATGATTGGTATTGCCGGCCTAGGTGTGGCATTTCAGGCCAAATCCATT
>JASFIU010000554.1:0-3343 GCA_050122495.1 Desulfobacterales bacterium
CTAAAAGAATTGAAGACATAACAAACTAACCCGGGTTGCAGAAAACGATCTTTATTGATACGGTTCATTTTTCTTACACATCGAAAATGGAATTCAAGAACGCGAAGGTAAAGGAGCTTGCAATGAAATATGGAAACCTCTTTTCGGAAATAAATCTGAAAGGCGTGACATTTCCAAACAGGATAATGCGGACCTCAATGGTTTCCGGATTGGCGACAGAAGACGGCCACGTCACCGATGACCTCATCGCCCGATATCAGCGCGAGGCAAGAGGCGGCGTGGGTTCTTTAGTTGTGGAAGCGGCGGTGGTTTTGCCCTCACGCAGCTCGTATAATCTACGCATCAGTGATGACAGTTTTACCAAGGAATTAGAAGACCTCGTACGAAGTGTCCGGGAAGCGAATCCGGAAACCAAAATCGGGATCCAAATCATGCACTTTTTGAAAATCGCCCGGAGCGGGTGGAGACAAAAAGTTTCGGATTTCAAGCCCGAAGATCTGCCGGTTATTGTACGCCAACACGCAAAAGCAGCAGAACGCGCTTTAAAAGCAGGTTTTGAATTTATCGAACTCCACATGGCCCACGCCTATAGCCTATCCTCATTTCTTTCCCTGGCCAATGACAGAACGGATGACTACGGGGGTGGTTTGAACAAGCGCATGCGTCTGCCGATAGAGGTTTATAATGCAGCGCGCCAGGTGGTCGGTGAGCATTATCCCCTTGGGATCCGGATTAATGGTGAGGATTTCACCGCTCCGGGCACCACCCTGCTTCAAAGTACACAGATTGCCAAAAAATTTGCTGAGCTGGGCGCTGACTACATCAGTGTATCGGGCGGCAGCAGATTCGAAGATGCACCGCCGCCTCCTGAAAACACGCCCCCGGATCCCATGTCCGGTTACAGCGGTCACCGTATGAGCCCAACCTGGTGGTTTCCTGATGGAACCCATATCTATCTCGCCGAAGGCATAAAAAAAGCCGTGGACAAGGCCGGCTTTAACACTCCGATTGTCACTGCCGGCAAGATCCGCACGCCCAAAATGGCTGAAGAGATCCTTCAGCAGGAAAAGGCCGAAATTATTGGACTGTGCCGCGCATTGCTTTGCGATCCGGATTGGCCTCAAAAAGCCCTTGAAGGCCAGGCAAAGGAGATCGTACCCTGTACGGCCTGCAACTGGTGTCTGGAGTCTGACTCGAGGATGGAAAAGGTGAACTGCTCGCGCTGGCCTGAAGGAGATCTGGTTGCGCCTGCGCCCTTTACCAAAAAAATGGCCCGGCCCAGCGCTTTGCCCAAAAGCGCCAAATCAGCTTAGATCGCTTTCTGAAATATAACTTTAAAAACTTATACTATAAAGAGGTACAAGCTATGGGATTAAAAGGAAAAACAGCAATTGTAACCGGCGGTGCTCAGGGCATCGGCAAGGCGATTGCTTTGCGTCTGGCCAGGGATGGCGCTAACATCGGCATTCTCGATATTAAAAAGGACGTTGCCCAAAAAACAGTAGAAGAAATGGGTACCCTGGATGTCAAAACAATGGCCCTTGAATGTGACACAACCGACTACGGACAGGTCCATGAAGCCGTTATGAAGGTTCACCAGGCCTGTGGCGCCATTGATATCCTGATTAACAATACCGGTATCGACAAATCACAGTACTTCGTGGATACCGACGAAGCCCTCTGGGATCAGCTGATCAATGTAAACTACAAGAGTTTTTTAATCGCTTCACATGTTTGCATCCCCATCATGATGGAGCAGAAGAGCGGCAACATCGTCAGCCTGGGTTCAGATGCGGGCAGAATCGGAAACCCGGGAGAAGTTCTTTATTGCGGCACGAAAGGGGCCATCATGGCCAGCTCCAAAGCGCTGGCCAAAGAGCTCGCCAGATTTAACATCCGGGTGAATGCGGTCAGCCCCGGGCCGGTGCAAACCGCCCTGTGGGACAGTCTGCATAGCGGCGAGAAAGGAAAGCGGGTCACCGAAGCGGTCACGCGCGCGATTCCCCTCAGGCGCCTGGGCACACCCGAAGACGTGGCGGATGTGGTGGCCTTTTTTGTAAGCGACGAATCTAGATATTTAACCGGTCAGGTCCTCAGTATCGACGGCGGGTTGACGATGATCGGCTAAACCATTGAAAGGAGCGACCCATGGATTTCAGCTTGCCGGAGGAAATTTTAAAATATAAACAGGAAGCGCGCGAGTGGGTGGAAAACGTTTTAAACCCGCTCTCTAAACCATTGGAAGAAGAGGAGAAGCTGCCGGAGGAGCTGGTGGCGGAATTAAAAAAAGGACGCTTTTTCGGCCTCACCATTCCTCAAGAATACGGCGGACGGGGCTGGAGCGCGGTGGAGTGGTTTGCCGTTCTAGAGGAACTGGCCAAGGCCTATGCAACCGTCCGGCTGATCGCTCACACGATGAATGGTTTGTTCTGGCGTCCGATCCTGTATTTTGGAACTGAAGAACAGAAAAAGAGATACCTGCCCAAACTGGCATCCGGAGAGATCTGGGCAGCCAACAGTTTAACCGAACCTGAAGCGGGTACCGGCAAGGATATCAACTCAACGGCCGTCAAGGACGGCGATGATTATATTTTAAACGGGCACAAATGGCTCATTTCCCTTTTTCCTGGCTATACGAAGTTAATTTACGCCTTTGCTGCCACCAAGGAGGGAATTACCTCTTTTCTGGTGGATGTCCCCCGTGAAGGATTGATTCTGAAACCCATGGAAAAGATGATGGGGTGTGTGGGCCCGCGCCATTACAATGTGATTTATAAAAACTGCCGGGTCGGGGCGGACAACATTCTGGGAGAAAAGGGTAAAGGACTGGATGTGGCCTTTGACATGCTTCATCTGAGCCGGGTATCGATTGCCTTTTGTGAAGTGGGACTGGCCCAGCAGATGCTCGACCTGGCCATTGCCTATGCCAAAAAAAGGTCGACTTTCGGCAAACCGCTCTCCAAGCGTCAGGCTATTCAGAACAATATTGCCCAGATGGGTACCGAGATCGAAGCCGCCCGTTTACTCGCTTACAAGGCCGCCTGGAAATTTGATCAGGGTGAGGATATTGTCATGGAAGCGGCCATGGCGAAACTGTTCGGAGAGCAGGTTTTGACACGGGTATCGGAAATGGCTTTAAGAATTCACGGCGGTATCGGGTATACCCAGGCGTATCCGCTCGAGCGACACTTCCGGGATGCGCGCTCGTATCATTTTGAAGAAGGGACCGAAGAGATCCAGAAACTTGTAATTTCAAGATATCTTCTCCGGTGAACGGCAGCATTGCCATCATCAAAAATCCGAAAAATTACACCGATAGCGGAACCACCACCGGCGTAATCCG
>JASFIU010000555.1:0-3343 GCA_050122495.1 Desulfobacterales bacterium
TTTTAACAGTAGTCTAACATCTGCATCATTTTTAATTATAGCTCAAAAAATCTGGGTATTAGCCCTGTTTTTCCTATGTTTAATGCCCATGTTCGGAACTACATATAATGCCTTTATCTATTTTCGCTTTTAAAAGAATAAGATAGTTACACCGTTTGCGGGAAATGAAGAATTTGAAATCCGGGATAAATCTTTTTGATAGTCTGAAGGGACACAATGTGACGCCCGCACTCAGCACGCTCGGAGATGCCATTCTTACGGGAGCGATTGGAACCAATGTGAACGACCTCAAACTCATGATCATTTCCCCAATACACTGACCCTCCTTTTTCCGGTATATAATAAGGGGGGACGTTATCCCCTTTATTTCCAACTTAATCCTATCTACCAAGTCTCATCCTGTTCATTCTTTTTTAAAGTTTTATTTTGATATCCCGATAAATAAAGCAGGACCATTGCTTTTAGGTGATACATCGATGCTAATTTTTCATGTTTAACACAAACATACAGCGACTCCTACAATTCAGGTTCGGCAGAAATTCTTGATGGAAGAGAGCCAAAATATTAATCTGTCTAAAACACTTACTTTCGATGACGAAGCTACTGTTCTCTCTGAGGATCGTCATCCCTATTTAGTGATTTATATCGGCAACGACAGTGGGCGCCGCCACAGGCTCAATAGCGGTTTTACGTCTATTGGTCGATCTACAGAAGCGGATATCAGAATTGAAGATGACCGGATATCCCGCATTCATTGTGTCGTCGAAGTGATGGACCATTCCATTTCGATTGAAGATAAAGGATCAACCAACGGTACATACGTTGATGCTCGAAAAATAAATCGTGCCAGGTTGCTACCCGGCATTCCCCTTCAGCTGGGTCATTCAATAATGAAAATTGAATATAAGACTGAAGCTGAAATTCGATCGGAAAGAAAACTTTTACAAAGAGCTTCTCTGGATGCGCTTACGGGAATATTTAACCGTCATCACTTTACCAAACTTGCGTTAATGGAAATGTCTTATGCGATCAGGCACAAGTTGCCTATCGGTGTTGTCCTGATGGATATCGACAACTTTAAACAGGTCAACGACACCTATGGTCATCAAAGTGGTGACTTGGTTTTGGCTCAGCTTGCCAACACGATTACCGAAAATAAGCGCACTGAAGATTTGTTCGGTCGTCACGGAGGAGATGAATTTATTATCTTGCCGCGCGGTGAGACCAGCAAAGAAAGCATGCAGGTGCAATGTGAGCGCATACGAAAGGCGATTGAGGGTTTTGAATTCTGTTTTGAAGATAGATGCATTCGAATAACCGTATCACTCGGTTTCCATTTAACGAAGGCTAGCAATAGTGATGCAGAGACAATGCTGTTAGATTTGATTCGCAAGGCTGACCAGGCCCTTTATTTTGCTAAAGAAAAAGGAAGAAACAGAACAGAGAGTCTTTCTTAAAATTGATCCCTCCTAATGTTTATCTAAATTATTCTTGATTGAATCCCCAAATTTTTACCATCAAAAAATAAGTTGTCCTTAGGGCTTCAGAAGTTTTACGCTTCGCAAGTTAATTGAAGGCCACTTCCACTATGGTAAAGTCATCCTCAAAGTTATCCTGGTTTCTTATATTTTCGGCGTGCCGGTATAGGTGATCCAATCTGGATTGGCTGCCCGCCTTAATTTCGTTCATAAAGGCTGTGAACTCCTCAAGTTGCCACATCGATCCATCTGATTTTTCAACCTCATAGACCCCATCGGAAAAAATATATAATGTGGTTTGTTCACCCACCAGATGCTTGTTTTTCTTATAGGTTACATCCGGTAACGCTCCGATCGCTTTATTGGATGTCCGGAGAGGTGTCGCCTTGGGTTCATCTAACGCGGTCTCGCCGATTAGAAGGGCCGGGGGATGGCCGCCGCTGGCATAGGCCAGTTCGCGGGTGTTTTTGTTGTAAACGCCATACCATATCGTAAAGAACATATCGTTATTCTCTTCGCCCGGGAAGGCCACATTCAACGATGCCAATACCTGTTCGGGATCTTTGAAGTCCGTATTCGGTAAGGATTGGGACCGTAACGCATTCATGACCGAAACCGAAAGCAGGGCCGCCCCTACGCCGTGTCCGCTGACATCGATCAGGCATATGACAAAAGGGAAAAATGACACCAATAAAAAAACCAAAAACATCACGGCCGATTAAAGCGGTAAAGGTTACGATTCTGGCCTTTTTTTCGATGGAATTTGAGGCGGTTTTTATACCGCGATAGAGAATGAAGCAGTGGAATAATAATAGATACATTCCATAAATCGGCACTACCGGGAAAAGAGGTCCGTAACCGTGTTCCCAACCGGTGGGAGAATAAAACTTTGCCGGAGCGAGGATCAGATCGGACGATAATAAAATGGACAACCAAATAGGTATAAAACCATAGATGATCCACCTGTGAAGGGCAATCGGTATGCCAATTAGTTTTTCTTTTAATCTCTGGCTGCGGCCGGAGATTTGAAGCGCATATTCGATTGCCCAAATATAGCTTGGAATACCAAAAATATAGGGCCACTTATTCCAGAAATTGGCTTGCGCTTCACTCGTCGACAAGTGCAGCATACCGCCTGCTCCGACGGATAATGCTAAATTCAGGCAGAGCGCGAATAAAAGTCGATTGCTCTTATCCCGTTGGTTCTGAAAAATCACGGCCAAACTCAAGACCAACAGGAGTACAAAGGCAATAATATTTGGAAGCGCATATGGATTAATGCCGGCCATTTGTCAGTCCCCGTCTTGATTTAATTTTTTACTCCGTCATGTCTCGATCCCGTTAAACAGCCGCTGACGGCTTCTTTTTTTTCCTGACTTTCAATGTCCGCCTCATCAACCAGATCAATGGTTTGGTCATAAAGCCTTCCATATCCTCTTTTGCGTCACTGAGTAAATCCGGTATGAGAAGCTGCTGGGGACATTTTTCCAGGCATTCTTCGCATTGCGTACACACGGATGCCAGTGAGGGCTTGTCCGTAACAATGCCGCCGTTCTGAAAGAGATACCATAATTTTGCCTTCTTATCCTTGAAGGTATGCCGGGAATTATACCAGTCAAAACAGCTTGGAATATTCACGCCTGACGGGCAGGGCATGCAATACTGGCAGCCGGTGCATCCGACCTTCATTACCCTTCTAAATTCAGCTGCCGCCTTCCTGACCAATTTTTTTTCTTTTTCAGAAAAGGAGTTAGGCTGGGCTTTTTCGGCCAGGGCCAGGTTTTCGTTTATATGATCATCGTTGTTCATGCCCGAAAGAACAACGGTGACTTCGGGATGATTCCAGATCCAGCTTAGTGACCACC
>JASFIU010000556.1:0-3333 GCA_050122495.1 Desulfobacterales bacterium
CAGAATTGGCCAAACAGTATTCCGAAGGCCCGACCAAAGACCGGGGGGGCAATCTGGGAGCGTTCCGCAGGGAAGCCATGGTGAAACCATTTGCTGATCGGGCGTTTTCCATGGAACCCGGTGAGATCAGTGAGCCGGTGCGAACCCGCTTCGGCTGGCATATCATAAAAGTGGAAAAGGTAAATCCTGAGAAAACCACGTCTTTGAGCGAGGCCCGAAACGACATTATCAATGATTTGAAAGCAGATTACTCAAAAAATATGGCCTATGATGAAGCCGAAGCAGTCTACGATGAATCTTTTGAAGGCCGGGAATTGGATATCATCGCCCAGGAGCGCGATCTGAAGATTCTGACAACTGGATTATTCAGCCAGAAAAATCCACCCAAAGAATTAAAAAATGGCGCCCGCTTTAGCGCATTTGCATTTGGCCTGCCGTTAAACGAAATCAGCGATGTTCAGGATTTTGGCGACGGTTATTACCTGATCGAGGTTATTGATCAGGTGCCGGCTCAAATTTCGGAACTGGAGAGCGTAAAAGCAAAAGTTAAAGAAGATCTGGTAAAGGAAAAACAGGACGCCAAGGCCCGCGATGAAGCCGATACGTTTCTAGCGGAACTTAAAGACGGCCAGCTCTTTGCGGCGACCAGTGAAAAGTTCAAATTGACGCCGAAAAAGACGGGTTTTTTCAAGCGCAACGATTCCATTCCAACGATTGGCTCTGAACGCGATATGGCGCGCATTGCCTTCAGGTTATCGGATAAGGAAAAACTGCCCGAAGAAGTGATTAAAGGTCAAAAAGGATACTATGTTATCAGTTACCGGGAGCGGCAAAAACCATCCTTAGACGGGTTTGAAAAAGAAAAGACAGAAATCAAGCAACGCCTGTTGCAACAAAAGATCGCTAAAACCTTCGATGCCTGGCTGACGCAATTAAAAAATGAAAGCCAGATAATTATCGAAGAAGAATTTTCCGGAACCTGATTTTTACAACGGGCGGTCAGCTTTATCTCGCCTTAACCAACGGAGGATTGAAAATGGCCGAAGAAGGCTTTTCTGGCGTCAGCGGCAGCGGCCGCTTTGTAACCAAAAAATGCCCCGAGTGTTTTGCGTATCTTCCCCTCAATACCAAAAAATGTCCTTCCTGTAATACCAAGTTAGGTGACGTGGATAAACTCGGGTTTGCCACGCGGCCCTTCGACTGGTCGGGTTACTTAATCGCAATTATATCGATTGCGGGCCTTTGCGTTTTTATCTGGTGGGGATTTTTTAGGGATTAGCGGTATTCAAATTGCTTTTCGAGGATATGATCCGGGATGCCGTCAATGTAACGCGAAGGCTGGTTTAAGACCAGACCGGTGCTGCGGTCATAAACGTTGCTGGGATAGCTAAAAAATAAATGTTCCTGAGCCCGGGTCGCGGCCACATACATAAGCCTCAACTCTTCTTCAAGTTCTTCTTCTTTATACAACGTATGCACGGATGGAAACCTGCCGTCTAATGCCCATATTACAAATACCGTGTTCCATTCCAGACCTTTAGCGGAATGAATAGTCGAAAGAATCAGTTGATCCGTATGCGCTGCCCCGGCATACAGGGAGGATTCGAAACTGGTATTGGGTGGCTCCAGGGCCATGTCGGTCAGAAATGGGTTCAGGTCTTCATAGCGTTCCATAATTTCTATCAAATGCTCTAAATCTTTGGCTCTGCGAGGGTGATCATCATAATTGTTTTTTAAAATCGGCAGATAATAATCCATGACGGCTTCCCCCATTTCGGAAACGCTCATGGGATGGATATCAAGGTTTGCCATCAGATTCTTCAGGCGGTCGAGTCCCTTGATATGATCAAGTTTGGCAGAAAGAAGGCCGCTGGAGCCCGATTTTTCATTTTGAGTGGCTTCGAAAATTTTTTGAGCTGTTTTGGGGCCGACTTTTTCGATCAGAAGTAGAATTCGGTACCAGCTAATTCGGTCGTACGGGTTGGCAATCACCCGCATATGGGCCAGAAGATCTTTGATATGGGCTGACTCAACAAACTTAAACCCACCCATTTTGACAAATGCAAATCCTTCGCGGCTAAGCTCAATTTCAAGATCGAATGAATGGAAGCTGGCCCGAAACAGAACAGCGATCTGATTTAAGGCAACGCCGTTTTGATGAAGTTCTTTAATCTTGTCAATGACGAATCGGGATTGGCTGTATTCGTCTTCGGCATTAACCATAACCGGTATGGTATTTCCTGTTTTGCGGGTAAACAGGTTCTTTGAATATTTTTCCCGGGCGCGATCGATGATGATATTGGTCAGGTCCAAAATCGGTTGGATGCTGCGATAATTCTCTTCCAGGGTGATCACCCGGGTTCCGGGAAAAATATTAGGGAATTCGATAATATTTCTGAAATTGGCTCCCCGGAAAGCATAAATACTTTGAGCGTCATCACCGACGACCATAATGTTTTTGTTCACATCGGTCAAAAGATATAAGATCTCTGCCTGCAGCGTGTTGGTATCCTGGTACTCGTCCACCATGATGTATTGATACATCGACGAAATACGATTTCGAATTTCAGGATAATCGTTTAACAGACGATGCAGGAAGATCAGCAAGTCGTCGTAGTCAAGGAAATGGTGGTCGCGTTTGCGGACTTGAAACTCCTGGTGCAGCCGGGTGATGACGGCCAGGTGGGATGCGAAATGCGGATATTCGTAATCGATGATATCTTCGATAGCCTGGCCTTTGTTTACCGCCCGGCTGAAAATATCTGCCAGGGTTTTCTTGCGGGGAAACGATCGTTGCTTGGTTGCCGGCTGCAATTCTTTTCGCAACATGCCGATCAGGTTTTCGGCGTCGGTGCGGTCCAGGATCCCAAAAGCCGGGTCCAAACCCATTGGTGAGGCATATCGACGCAGCATGGCATTGGCAAACGAGTGAAAGGTACCCCCCGCGATCTTTTCGCAGCGGGCATCCAGCAAGCGCGTGGCCCGGCGGAGCATTTCCTGGGATGCTTTGCGGGTAAATGTCAAAAGCAGAATAGAGGCCGGCGATATGCCTTTTTCAACCAGATGGGCCACCCGGTATGTGAGGGTTCGTGTTTTTCCGCTGCCGGCACCGGCAATAACCAGCAGCGGCCCTTCGGTACAGGTAACCGCCTCGAACTGAGATGGATTGAGTGCCTGTTCATAGTGAAGGCGAAAGTCATTTCTGTTTTTGGCAGCACGAGGCTGCTTTTCATTTTCGTTTCGATCCATAACGGTATTTGGTGTTTCGGGTCCGCTTTTTTTTTCACAGGAGCTATCATTTGTCAACAACAGGCTAGAGCCTATCTTAAAAAT
>JASFIU010000557.1:0-3295 GCA_050122495.1 Desulfobacterales bacterium
CCCGGTAAAGCCGGCGGTTTTGGAAAAGCTTCTGAATTCAATGGCCACTTCGCGGGCGCCTTCAATCTCAAATATCGATTTCGGCAGGTCGGGATCCTGAATAAAGGACTCGTAAGCGGCATCGTAAAGAATCAGGGCCTTATTCTCTCTGGCAAATTCCATCCAGGCCTGCAGCTGAGATTTGGTGATGGTGGCCCCGGTGGGGTTGTTGGGAAAACACAGGTAAATCAGGTCAACGTTTTCGACCGGCAAATCCGGAATAAAGCCGTTTTCACGGGTGCTTTCCAGATAAGTGATATCCCCATAACGGCCGTCACTGAACGCAGCGCTGCGGCCGGCCATCACATTGGTATCCAGGTACACGGGGTAAACCGGGTCGGGAATGGCGATCCGGATGTCGGTGGCAAAAAGTTCCTGGATATTGCCTGTGTCACATTTGGCGCCGTCGCTGACAAAGACTTCGTCAGCGGAAACATCGGCGCCCCGGTCCTGAAAATCGACTCTTGCAATCGCTTCCCGCAGAAATTCGTAACCCTGCTCGGGGCCATATCCCCGGAAAGTGGCATCATCGGCCATTTCATCCACAGCGCGGTGAAAGGCCTCGATACAGGCCGGCGGCAGGGGCCGGGTAACGTCACCGATGCCCAGCTTAATGATATCCTTATCCGGATTTGCCGCTTGAAATTCATCTGTCCGTTTCCGAATTTCCGAAAACAGATACGAAGCCTGCAGTTTCAGGTAGTTCTCATTAATTCGAATCATGCTTCACTCCTTGTTGAAATCGTTCAGCTTGGAATATTAATCTTAGTGCCTAAAGTAAAAAGTGATCTAAAGTGACTAAAGTTAAGGTGTCGCTGCGCTCCGTCTTTCATATAAAATGATAGAATTCCTTAACTTTAGGCACTCTAGTCACTTTAGATCACTCCACACTTATATAAAATTAGGCACTTTAGCTCACTTTAGTCATTTTAGGCACTTATAATATCTATCGGAATCCTGGCCGTCTCCTTATAGGTCGACAGCACAATTGCCGTTTGAGTGGATCGCACCGATGCAATCGCCGCGATTTTATCCCGGGTGATCCGACCGAGATCTTCGGTGTCGGCCGCGCGAACTTTGACCAGGAACGCATCTTCCCCTGCCACGTAATGAACTTCCTGTACTTCGGCTATCCCGGTTAGCTTTTCCCCAATTATTTTTTCGTCGCTAAGCTTTTGTATCTTAACCCTCACAAAGGCCACCAGGCTTTTGGCGAACCGTTTCGGATTCAGCCGAACCTCATACCCGTCGATGAACCCCTGTTTTTCGAGTTTGCGGATCCGCTCCAGCACGGCCGAAGGCGCCATGCCCACCTGCCGGGCCACCTCGACATTAGGAATTCGGGCCTTTTCCTGCAATATTTTCAGTATTTTTAAGCTAACCTCGTCAATCATTCTCTATTGGTCCTATTTTGCGAATGATTATTCAATTTAATACCGTATGTCAAGAATTATTTTCGGATTGCAACCTTTGAACCTCTGAACCCTGCTGGTGAGGTCGTAGCGCAAAGCGCAAAGCCCCAAACCTTTGAACCCTAAGAACCCATGGTTCGCTTGAGCAGCTTGCGCAGTTGCGACAGGGAACGCGTATTGAGCACGTCGACTTTTTCGAGCCAGCCGCGCCGGGCCTGGCCCACACCGAGCCGAATGTGGTCAAGCGCACTCACCTGATGGGCATCCGAGTTAATGGCAACCAGAACGCCCTGGTCCTTGGCCACCTGACAGTAGGTATCGTACAGATCGAGACGCCGCGGGTTGGCGTTCAGTTCAAGGTAACATCCGCGTTCCCGCGCTTTGTGAATGATCTGTGACATATCCACTTCGTAAGGCTCACGTTCGTTTATCAAACGTCCGGTTGGATGCGCCAGAAAGGTGAAATAGGGATGGTCCATGGCGCGTAAGATCCGTTCGGTCTGCTTCTGTAAAGACAAGCCGAAATGGCTGTGGACGGTGCCCACTACCAGGTCCAGCTTTGATAGAACATTATCGGCCAGGTCCAGGCTGCCGTCTTCCAATATTTCGACCTCAATTCCCTTTAAAATGGTAAACCCTTTAAGTGTTTCGTTGAGTCGGTCAATTTCTTCCATTTGCTTTAACAATTTGGGCGGGTCCAGGCCCCGGGCAATTTTCAGGCGATCCGAGTGTTCGGTGACCGCCAGATATTTATACCCGCGCTGTTTGGCTGCCAGCGCCATATCTCGAAGACTGCTGCGGCCATCGGTATAGTCGGTATGAATATGCAAATCCCCCTTTAGGTCAGAGAATTCAATTAAGTCTGGCAGGCGTTTGTCCCGGGCGGCTTCGATTTCACCGCGGTTTTCTCTCAGCTCGGGGGGGATGAGAGGTAAATCCAGCGCCCGGTATACGGAAGCCTCCGTCTTTCCGGCCACGCGTTTCTCAAACCTGAACACCCCGTATTCATTGATCTTTAATCCGCGCTGTTGTCCCAGGCGTCGAATGGCAATATTATGGGATTTGCTGCCGGTAAAGTATTGCAGCGCCGCCCCGAAACTGGCCTGCTCGACCCGCCTGACATCAACCTGCAAGCCGGAGCGCAGCACGATGCTGGAGCGCGTCGCCCCCCTGGATAGCACCTGCTGGACGCCGTCAAATTCTAAGAACCGGTCCATCACCGGGCTGCCTTTGCGGGCGGTCACCAGGATGTCCAGATCGCCCACCGTTTCCCGGGAGCGCCGGTAGCTGCCTGCCGCCACCACATCGTTTACGCCGGGCACCCGCCGCAGATATTCGATGAGATTGTCTACATGTGGCTGGACCTCGGCAACCTTGAAGCGTTTTTCTTTTTGGGCCTGCGCCTCGATGGCTTCCAGAATTGCATTTTCGGTTTTTTCACCGAAACCATCCAGGGCACGGATCTGCCCTTTGCGGGCCGCCTGTGCCAGCTGTTGCAACGTTTCGATCTTTAAATCATGGTACAAAACCCGCACCCGCTTGGGGCCCAGATTGGGCAGCCTCAAAATTTCGATGACCGTCCTGGGTATGCGTGCGTGAAGCTTGAGGAGGGCTTTGGCCGTGCCCGTTTCCAGGATCTCACGGATTTTGGCGGCGAGTTCTTTGCCGATGCCCGCAAGTTCGGTGAGATCTGCGTTGTCCGCCACCATATCTTTCAACTCGGCGCCCAGACCTCGAACGGTGCCGGCCGCGTTTCGATAGGCCCGGATGCGAAAGGGGTTTTCTCCTTCGATTTCCAGAAAATCGGCAATTTCATCGAATATGTTGGCGATGTCGATATTATG
>JASFIU010000558.1:0-3282 GCA_050122495.1 Desulfobacterales bacterium
CAACCCTATCGGGACCCAAACGGTCTATGCGTTTGCCATCAAACTCAATGCTGCCATCAGTGACTTCGCCTTCTTCTGTTTTGAGCATCCCCGAAATGGCCTTGAGCGTCGTCGTTTTCCCACCGCCATTGGCTCCGAGCAGTGCAACAATCTGACCGTCAGCCACTGTTAGCGATACACCGCGCAGCACCTGGATAACATTCATATAGACAACTTCAATATTGTTGACTTCCAGCATTCTGCCTCATCTCTACGGGTTAATCCATTTTCCCATGCAGCTAAGCCGATTCTTCCTTGCCCAAATAGGCGCTGATAACTTCCGGATTCGTCTTAATTTCAGCTGGCGTGCCTTCGGCAATCTTGCGCCCAAAATCAAGGACGATAATCCTGTCGGCAATGTCCATCACCACCCCCATATCATGTTCGACCAGAATGATGCTGCGAATCCCATCGCGCAAAACGGGGGTGTCCGGATAGGTGGCTCCCTGTCCTTCAAATATGTCCAGGATAAAGCGAGCGATGTCCTCCTTTTCCTCTATATTCATCCCTGCCATCGGTTCGTCGAGCAGCAGCACTTTCGGTTCCAAGGCCAATGCTCTTCCCAGTTCGACTCTTTTCTGTATTCCGTATGGCAAGACACCAACGACTCGCTTTCTCATTGGGGCCATTTCCAAAAAGTCGATAATCTCCTCGACAGCCTTACGGTGTTCGATTTCTTCTCGAAGTGCCCGACCAAGGTAGAATGCACCTGTGACGAAACTTTGTTTCATGAGCACGTGCCGGGCAGCCATGATGTTATCTTGAGTGCTGAGTCCGGTGTATAGCTCGATATTCTGAAAAGTTCTAGCGATGCCGAGTTTGGCAAGCTTATCCGGACGCATGCGGGTAATTTGTTGCCCGTCATAGTAGATTTCGCCTTCTTGCGGCTTGTAAAAGCCATTGATGCAATTGAGCAAAGCAGTCTTACCGGCCCCATTCGGTCCAATGATAGCCAGGATTTCATTATCCCTAACGTCCAGGCTCACTTGATCAAGGGCATAGACACCGCCAAAGCTGAGCATAAGGTTATCGATTCGAATTTTAACCTGCCGATCATTTTCCATTAATCAGATCTCCGAATATATTCAGCTTTGATCTCTTCTATCAGTAGAAGCTGAAAAATACAAAAGATTATTCCCGCTACTTGCTTTCCTTATAGAGTGGTCTGCTCAAATACAGCCGCAATATTCTTCTGGTTACCAAAATAGATACAGCCAGTCGGGCATACACTCATACAGGCGGGTTGTTTATTATCTGTAAACCTGTGAATGCAGAGATTGCATTTTATGGCAACCTCTAAATTGTCTTCGAATTGCATTGCACCAAAGGGACAAGCTTCAATACAATCCCGGCAACCGATACAGAGTTCGGCATTGATTAAGACAACGCCCTGTTCATTTCTTGATATGGCCTCAACCGGACAGGCTTCTTTGCAAGGGGGTTTGGCGCAGTGATGGCAGTATACGGGAATATAATCAGGGCTCTTTTCAAGAACGTGCACCAACCGCGGCCCCACGCCCAAGCCATGTTCCTGCTTGCAAGCAACTTCACAGGCATGACATCCCATGCAATTCTTCTTGCTAAATACCAATGAGATCTTACCCATTTCAGCTATTCCTATTCATTTTGGCAACGAGAAATGTTGCATAACAGAACCCTGAGATTGGTTGCGCCCATCACAGGATCCATTGATTCATGGGAATTATCGGTCAACATATTAATGTTGGAAACATCCCAGCCATGACCGGGATTCTGGATTTCTGGATACCACCAACCGTGTTCAGCCACAATTACTCTGGGATCGATACCGTCGTTCAATTTAGCGCGTTCCCTGGCCTTTCCCCGGGGTGATTCGATCTGGACCCAGTCCCCCTCCTGGATGCCGTGTCGTGAGGCTGTCTGGGGATGAATCTCTACAATCGGGTCCGGTCGGATCTCCCTGAGCCATGGCATCTGCCGGTTGGCTGAGTGGAAAAAAGTGGGCGTTCTAAGGCCGGCGTTTAAAATATAAGGATATTTATCAAGCATATCCGGTTGCGAGGCCGGACTTTCAGGCAGCTCTGTATACTTCGGAAGGGGATCGACGCCCCATTTCTCAAGGATGGTGGAGTACAATTCAACTTTCCCGGTTGGCGTTGAAAAACCATTCTCGCGGTGCTTGTAGTATCTCTGGTTACCATGCAAATAACCTTTTTTCTTGAATTCTTCCCAGGTCAATCCAGCTGGTTCCAGTAGCCAGTCCAAGGCGCTTTCAACGCTATCCCACCACTGTTGGCCCATTTTTTTGCCGAGCTCCATAAATATTTTATGGTCCTGCCAGCACTCCCCGATATCAACGACTTTTTGTCTTGCCAGCACGTATCCATGAAATTTCCAGTTCTCTGCAACATGATTTTGCTCGAGCCAGGTGCCGGCTGGCAGGAATATATCTGCCAGTTCAGCGGTTGGAGTCAGAAAAAAATCCTGAACAACTAGAAAATCAAGTTTTTTTAAAGCGTTATAAACCTCACTGGCATTTGCCCTTGAAACCACCGGGTTCGTCCCAATCAGATAACCGGCTTTGACCGGATAAGGCTTTTCAGTCAAAATGGCATCCCAGGCGCACTTGGGCGTAATAAAGGTCATGCGTGCGGCAAGTTTATATTGATCCCCTCCCAGACGTTTCTTCACCTGTTTTGCGGGCAATTCGGTATGGGCAGAAAATTCCGCGACTTTACGGACCGGTGGTGGTACATGAAATACATTTCCACCGGGGGCATCCAGATTCCCCGTGGCAGCCATCAGTCCGACCGCAATGCGGGTAAAATCCGTACAGTTGTTGGTCTGTTCGGTCGGCACGCCCCAGTGGATCCCGGCTGGCTTTGTCGTCGCATACAAGCGGGCAGCTTTGCGGATAAGTTCCTTTGTAACCCAGGTAATCTCTTCAACGCGATCGAGTGGATAATCTTGCATAACCCTGGCCACAAAAGGATCCCAACCATGGACATACTGGGAAACGAATTCGGTGTCATAGAGTTCTTCGTCGATAATGACGCGGAAAAATCCCAGGGCCAGAGCGGCATCCGTGCCCGGTCGAAGTTGGAGCCAAAGGTCGGCTCGCTTCGCTAAAAATCCTTTGCGCGGATCGATAACGATCAGTTTGGCCCCATTTTGATAAGCCCGCCAAAAACTGACCCCCTTGTATTCATCCGGATTCGTCCACTGGGGATTGCAGGCCCACATGACAATACATTTTGGATTATT
>JASFIU010000559.1:0-3275 GCA_050122495.1 Desulfobacterales bacterium
TCAAGTCAGAGGCCTTTTTAAAGGATACACTTGACACGCCTTTTGCTTTTTCTTATAAGTACCGAATCTGATTCTTATTTAGGATCTGATACGGGTTCGCAGATGGAAACGGCTATGGTTGCATCATCCCCTGTTTCCGGACGGCGCTGCGCGATTCTTTGCGGGGCACCAATTTATTTCGTCAAGTTCAGCGTTTTTTAATTTTCACATCCAATCTTAGCGGCGAACTCTGTTTTGACTTATCAGAACAAGGGGGATTGAATTTAGATACAGTTGAAGCATAGAACGCCAAACAGAATCCACAATCAAACAAAGGAGGTAGACATGAAAAAATGTTTCATTTTGGCAAGTGTATTCATTTTTTCGCTGGCATTTGCGTTGAGTGCACCTGCCGGAGAGATTAAGATCGGAACGCTGCTGTCCCACACCGGGCCTTTAAAGGAATTCGGTCCCAACCTGCAGAATGGGGTTGTCCTGGCTGCCAAACAAATGGGGGCCGCCGGGTTTGAGGTCGATCTGGTCCATGAGGATAGTGAGACTTCGGCTATCCCGGCCACCAACGCCGCTAAAAAAATGGTTGAGGTGGACAAGGTTGTGGCGATTATTGGGGCGCTCTCCAGTGGTGTGACTGTTCCGACCGCCGAGTCTGTCACGATTCCCGCGGGTGTCATCCAGATCTCGCCGGCATCGACATCACCGCTTATTACGGTATTGCCATCAGACCAGAAAAGGGACTTTTTGTTCCGGACCTGCCCGTCCGATGCGCTGCAATCCGTTGTCGCCGGCAAACTGGCTGCCAGCTATAACAAGACCGCTTCCGTACTTTATGTCAACAATCCTTATGGCCAGGGGCTTGCCGAGGGATTCAAAAAATCCTTTGAAAAAATGGGCGGAAAGGTTTTGGCCATGGTACCCCATGATGAAAAAGCGGCTGAATCCTACAACGCGGAGTTAAAGAAAGCCCTCGCCGGCAATCCCGACCGCTTGGCGGCTTTCAGCTACCCGGACCATGCCAAGATCTATCTGAAAGAAGCTCTCGAGTTTTTTAAATACCGGCATTTCCTGTTCTGCGACGGCACCAAATCACAGGATATCGTCAAGGCTTTGGGAGTCAAAGGGGTTCGCAACCAGATGGGTACGGCTCCGGGCACGGCCGGCGGGGATCCCTTTGTGATCTTCAGCGCCGATTATAAGACCGAATACGGCACCCTCCCGCCGTTGCCCTTTATTACCAATGCTTACGACGGCGCGGCCGTTGTGGGCCTGGCTGCCTTTGCCGCTAAGGTTAAAGGGCTGCCGCTCACCGCCTCAAACATCAGAGATGAACTGCGCAATGTCGCTAATCCTCCCGGAGAAATTATTAAACCCGGAGAATTCAAAAAAGCCTTTGATTTACTGAAAGCGGGCAAAGTGATCAATTACGAAGGTGCGGCCGGCGCGGTGGATTTCGACAAAAACGGCGATGTCGTGACACCGATTGAGGTTTGGAAATATAACAACAAGGGTCAAATCGTCACCGTACGTGTGGAACATGAATTTTAAGAATTAAAATCTAAGATAAAAACAGAACTAAAAAAGGGGGCCAAATTGGCCCCCTTTTTTAGTTCACTCAATCAATTTGGACACCTTTTTCTCCTCTCCCAACAGCCCCTGGGGTCGATAGAGCAGAATAATTTCCAATAACACGCCAATGATCAGAAAACGAATGTAAGGTGCTCTGGCTTTCAAGGTATGGGGCAGAAAATCAGTCAAAAAGGTCGTGCCGATCCATATGGTCCAAATGACATAGGCCCCCAGTATAGCGCCTTTATTATTGCCGCTGCCGCCGGCCATCAGCATTACCCAAATGATGAACGTTCCGTACAGGGGGGTAAACACACTGGGGGATATGGCCTTGGTGTAATGGGCGTAGAGCGCGCCGCCGATACCCATCACCATGGCGCCGAAAATAAGCGATTGCATTTTAAAATTGAAAATATCCTTGCCGCTCATGGCCGCCGATACTTCATCCTCGCGGACGGCCCTTAAAACCCTTCCCCAGGGGGAACGGATGGCACGCTCGATCAAAAGATAGATTATGACCAGAACGATGATAATAATGATCAGGTAGATGTAATTATAATGTCTAGGCTCCACCAGACCATGCAAGGGCTGGGGCAGGCCCATCAGGCCGCGAGGTCCGTTGGCTATCCATGTTATGTTGTTGAATATGAGGCGAAAAGTCTCGGCAATGCCCAGGGTTGCAATGGCCAGATAGTCCTCGCCCAGTCTCAGGGTTATGCCCCCAATGAGCAGCGCCACAATCCCGCAGACGATGGCCGCCCCGAGCAACCCAAAAACGAAGGGCAGGTCTAGGCCGAAAATCTGTTTGACATACTGCGCATAAACACCCTCGGGCATCGGAGTGGTGATCAAAGCCGACGTATAGGCCCCGATACAGAAAAAACCGGCAATGCCGATGTTAAAAAGCCCCGTATATCCCCACTGGATATTCAAGCCTAATGCAAATACAGCGTAAATGCCCGCCATAATTGCCAATGAGACCAGATAAGCAATAATGCCGCCAAGTTCCATAATTATTCTTTACCTCCGAAAATACCTTTTGGCCGTATTAACAGGATCAGAATCATCAGACCAAAGGCCACCGCCGGTTTAAAAGTGGGCATCAGAAAGGCGGTGGAAACCTGCTGGGCCACGCCGATAACCAGACCGCCGACCAGGGCCCCGTATATATTGCCAATGGTGCCCAGGATCGTGGCGGCAAAGAGGGGAATCAGGAAATTCCAGCCCATATAGGGGTGCAGCTGGACATCGATACCGTAAAGAATGCCGCCGGCAGCCGCCAGGGCGCCACCGATTCCCCAGGTCACAATGATAACCCGTTCGGTGTCAATGCCGGATACCAGCGCCAATTCCATATTATCGGCGGTGGCACGCATGGCCTTGCCCAGTTTCGTCTTTTGCAAAAACAGATGCAGCAGGACGACCAGGACACAAACAGTAATCAAAATCAGGATTTGATCCGGCCGAATTTTAACCCCCAGTGGTAGTTCCAGTGCGGGCCGCAAAATGCCCGGCTTGTAAAATAAAGAATCCGCTCCCCAGAAAATAAGAATCAGCATGCGCAGGATAAAAGCGGCCCCCAGAGACGACATGGCCATGATCACCGCGCTACTTTTTTTGCGGCGCAGCTTCTGATATAAAATGCGATCCAGGGCAACGGCAACACAGGCGACAACAAACATCGCCACCGGAAATGCAATCAACATGCGCCA
>JASFIU010000560.1:0-3271 GCA_050122495.1 Desulfobacterales bacterium
GAATTGGCAAAAAAATGTTTGAGTTCTTGAGTGCCGGAATTCTTTAAGGATGTGTAGAGGGGTTTACACAAGGAACCTGCAATAAAAGCGAGCTAATGAGTTTGGCCTCTCGCAAAGACGCCAGGGGTTTTTAGATTTTAGATTTTTATAGTTTGTGACTTTGCGGCTTGGCGTGAATAAGATTTTAAAACAGACTGATTCTACTTTTCAACTTTAGGCGCTACCGAAAACTATCATCGAAAGGAGAGGCTATTTTGTTACCTGAAAAGCAGAAAAACAAATACAGAGCGTTTTATGATTCGGCGCGTTATAATGACATCTTAGAACCAAAAACCACTTTGATGCTGCACATGGCAACTGCGATGGCCGTTGGTTGTTATCCATGAATGCAGCACTACCTTGGCGTGGCCAAGGAAGAAGGTCTTACCACCGAAGAAATCGGAGCCGTTCTTTCGATTGTTATGGCCGTCTCCGCAGGAAGGGTCCAGGCTCAATTCAAAGACGCATGTGAAATCTATGAATAATATCAATATCAATGAATTACGAAAGTTTACGGAAAAATTCATGGCAGCCGAACCGGCCCGGATGGATGTTGATGGCTTTTGGCAGACACCGCTTTTAGTCAGCGCGCCGATCGATGCGCGTTTCGATAGGCTGCCGCAAATTGCATTTGAGGAGCATCTGCGCCCTCATGATTTGCTGCCAACCGCAAAGTCGGTCGTGGTTTTCTTTATCCCGTTTAAACGCGAACTGGTAAAAGAAAATAAAAAAGGAGACCGGCCCTGCCGCAATTGGGGGCTGGCTTATGTTCAAACCAACGATTTAATCAACCGTTTAAGCCAAGCCATTGAAGAATACCTCGGCGGCAAAGGCTTTAAATCCGGTTTGACACCGGCCACCCACAACTTCGACGAAGACGTTTTAATGGCCCGCTGGTCACACAAGCATCTGGCGCATCTGTCGAATTTGGGGCGTTTCGGAACCCATCATATGCTGATCACCCCGGTCGGCTGCACCGGCCGGCTGGGGAGCCTGGTGACAGAAGCCGACCTGGGAGAATATCCTCTCATTGAAACCGATGAGGCCTGCCTGCTGAAGGCCGGCAAAAAGTGCGGAAAATGCATCGAGGCTTGTCCGGTGGATGCACTGAGTGAAACCGGGTTTAAACGGCGCAAATGCTGGGATCGACTCAATCAGAATCTCAATACGCTGGATTATTTATCGGATCTACCGGATAGCACCCATGTCTGCGGCAAGTGTGCCGCATTGATGCCGTGCAGCTTTTTGAATCCGGTCGCAAAACTGTAAAGAGTCAATCAAAAACAACGCCCCATATTCAAAATCTTAACCCATTTGGTCGTTGAGAAATTGAGATTTGGGATTTATTTGTAATTTGATGCTTGTTATTTGGAATTTAAAAAAACATTTGAGGGGCATGACATGGATTAGATGGGGTTCAGCGGCCCCAAAGAATATTTGCCGGGAATGGATCCGATGACTTGAAAATGCAACCAGAATTCGCTATGTAACGCTCAATTAGGAAGCAGCCTGAAAGAATATTGGGCAAAATAAAACAAATTAGTGGAGAAAATTTTTATGGGTAAAGGTGATAGACGCACGAAACGGGGAAAAATCGCTCGAAAGTCGTATGGAGTCAAAAGACCGCGAAAGAAAAAGAAAAAGGCCGAAGAAAAAAGTTAGCCCGCCCTAAAATAAGTTTTAGCTCGCCTTCCGGTATGCCCACGGGATGGAATCATGCCGCTCGACATTAAAGGCTCCGGGGGGCATTTTTTCGTGAGATCCCACAATCAGCCAGCCGTCAGGCGCAAGGGCTTTTATAATTTTGTTCAAGCCCTCTTTTTTTTTGTAATCCTTATAGTAGGTTAAAAGATTGTTTCTTAAAAAGATGATATCAAATGCCGATCCGGGTGGATCAGCGAAAATGTCCTGAACGTTCCAATCAATGCCCTTTTTAAGAAACGCTTTTACCTCAAAGTGATGGCCGCGTTTTCGAATATCAAAATAGGATTCTCGAATTTCGGGTGGGACTTCCTTCAAACTGCTTTTGGCGTATATCGCTGCCCGGGCCTTCTCGATATAATCCGGGTGAATGTCGGTGGCCGTTACCCGGAGATCGGGCGCTTGGGCACATTTTCCGATAAAGCGGTCCCAGACGATTTTGAAACTGTAAACCTCCTCGCCACGGGCACACCCCGCCGACCACACCCGCAATATTCGCTTTTTGGTTTCGATTAAACCGGGTAAAATTTCTTCTTCCAGGTCCTGCCAGAGTTTGTAATCTCTAAAAAAGCGGCTGATCGAGACCGTCATCCGCCTTTCAGATTCCTGCCGGGCCGCACCGCTTGTTTGCAGCAAATTTAAATAGACGCTTATTTCCGGGCAATTTAATTCCTGCATATGGCGGGATATGCGTTTCTTAACCCCTTTTCTGACTTTGCGGTAGCCGGTCCATGAATAATCGAACCAATCCAGAAGCTGTCGAAACTGATCTTCATGCATAACGCTCACTTTAAGGCGTCAGGATTGGTTATTCAAGAAAATAAAGCAGCGTCGGAGTGCGGGATTGTTGAAGTGGCCTACTCCGCCGAAGTAGCTTCGGCTAGGAAGGCTGGAATGGCGTAATGGAGTATTGAAAGGCCTTGCGCGCATCCGCTGATCCTAGTAAGAGGTATTAGGTGATTGACATCAAACAAGCGCATTAAGCATAAATAATGGATTTATAAGTTGTGATGGGGTGTCGCCCCTAACTTTAGACCGGAGACGAATGATGGATCAAAAGGTAAGAAAAGCGATTTTTGCTGCGGTTGAAAAAGAGCCTTTTGCAAAAGCCATGAAGATTCAACTGGTTGAATTAGAGTTGGGCTATTCAGCCGTAGAAATGATTTATGACCCGGATAATATGAACAATATCTATGACCGCGCCCACGGGGGCGCCTTGTTTGCGTTGATTGATGAAGCCTTTGAAACCGCCGGTCAAACCGATGGCACCATCGCCGTGGCCTTGAATGTGAACGTGACGTACACGACAAGCCCGAAGCCGGGTGTCAAGCTGCGGGCAGAGGCCAAAAGGATCAGCCAGACCAAAAAGACGGCCAGCTATGACATCAGAGTTGTCGATGAAACGGACAACTTGATCGCCACCTGCTCTGCGCTCGCATACCGAACCGGTAAGGCGATTCCGTTTCTTTAGTCGTCTGCCAGTCTTAGAGGGATCGTTAATCGAAAGGTGGCGCCCCGGCCTTTCTCACTT
>JASFIU010000561.1:0-3269 GCA_050122495.1 Desulfobacterales bacterium
GCCTGCTGGAAAAAGAAGGCAACTGCGGGTTTGGAATTACAAAAGTATGCCAGGGATTGCTCCACGGCGGAATCGCTCATCTGACCTCCCGCTCGGTAAAATACCATGGCGGCCTGCCTTTTCGGGAGCACCTTCTCCAGCCTTTCAATCTTAAGGAAAAGCTTCAAAACCTCGGCCGTGCTGAGTTTTTTTCTTTGGCCCCTGTTTTAAACGAGGAGATTATTCAGCCCGGCCGGCTCGTGCTCGCAGAAGATAAAGAAGACATGGAACTGGTCGAGCTCATGAAGGAAGTGGCGGATAATTTAGGCATCCGCGGGATTGGTCTCCTTGATCGTAAAGGCATCGAGGCATTAGAGCCGGCAGTGCACCCCAAATATATCGGGGGCCTTTTCGATGCCAATGAGGCGGTCATTCTCCCGATGTCATGGGCTGTTGCCTTTGCCGAAAATGCCGAGCAAAACGGGGTGCATATCTACAAAGATACGAAGGTCAAAGGTATTGATGAGAAAAAAGAGTATTATCTGATTAAAACAGATAACGGTTCTTTTAAGGCGCAATATGTGATCAATGCGGCCGGGCTGTATGCCGATGAAATCGCCAAAATGGTGGGGACGGCGGATTTCGAAGTCAGCGGGTGGAAAGCACAGTTATTGGTGATGGAGAATCGCGATTATATGCGACATGTGCTTTGTGTCGCACCCCGCCCCCAGAAGGGAAGACTGGCCATACCCACCACCCATAATAGTCTGATTTTTGCGCATACCTTTGATCCCATGACCCACAAAAAAGATATGAGCACGACCGGAGAAGGTCTTGAGCAATTGCTGTCCTGGCCCCAGGAGTTCATACCTTCCATTTCAAACAAACACGTCATCTCAAGTTTTGCGGGATTTCTGACATTCAATACCAAAAATCCCGACGACCATCTTCTGGAGGCGCCCAAACGCGGATTCATTAATGCCGTCGTCAGTGCTCCGGGATTGGGACCTGCCCCGGCAATCGCCCGCGAAATCGTTCGAATGTTAGCGGAACAGGGCCTGGAGCTAACCACCAGAAGCGATTTCAATCCCTATCGATATAAAGAACCGCGATTCATAGAACTGCCTCAATCGGAAAAGAATGCCAAAATCCAGGGCGAGCCCCGCTATGGCCATATGGTCTGTCGTTGCGAGAAAGTCACCGAGCAGGAAATTCGGGAAGCCGTCAGGGCCGGAGCCAGAACCGTCGATGACGTTAAGTTTCGAACCCTGGCTGGTTTTGGGCGCTGCCAGGGTGGGTTTTGCACCTCGCGGGTGCTCAAGATTATGGCCGAAGAACTAAATGTCTCCCCTGTAGAAATCACCAAAAAAGGAGGTAGCTCCTTTATATTGAAAGGAAAAACCAAACACTTCTGGGAGGAAAGCCCACAGAGGTTAGCCGTATGATGACACAAGAGGTTGATCTGGCGATTATCGGAGCCGGCCCCGCCGGAATGGCGGCTGCATTGAGCGCCCGCAAGGCAGGGTTAGAAAATATTTTAATTCTTGAACGCGCTGAGTATACGGGCGGGCTTCTGCATCAGTGTATCCATAATGGATTCGGTCTGCATTATTTCAACGAAGACCTGACCGGGCCCGAATATGCCGAAAGGTTCATTAATCAATTAAATGTTAAAGAAATCAAGCTCTGTTTGAATACCCTGGTGACGCATTTGAATCCGGATAGAAGCCTGGTGGCCATCAATCCGGAATGGGGGGAGTTTAAAGTCTTGCCCCGGTCGGTCATTTTGGCCATGGGATGCCGTGAAAAAACCAGATTTGCAGCCGGGATTCCCGGTAGTCGTCCGGCCGGTATCTTCACCGCCGGTCTGGCACAAAAACTGGTGAATGTCGATGGATACATGCCGGGTGAGGAGTTTGTGATCTTAGGTTCCGGAGATATCGGCATGATCATGGCACGGCGGCTGCATATGGAGGGCGCCCATGTTAAAGCCGTGGTTGAAATGATGCCATATGTGGGCGGACTGATCCGAAATGAAGTCCAATGTCTGCACGATTTCGATATTCCCTTGTTGTTGGAACATACGGTCAGCGAGATTTATGGCAATGATCGCTTGCAGGGAGTTAAAATTGCCCAGGTCGATAAGGATGGAAACATCATAAGGGCCACCGAAAGAGACGTTGCATGTGATTGTCTGCTGCTTTCAGTTGGATTGATTCCGGAAAACGAATTATCCATGGAAGCGGGAATCGAGATCGACGAACGCATCAATGGTCCGGTTGTGGATGAATATCTCCAAACCAGCATTGAGGGTATTTTTGCGGCCGGCAATGTCGTTCAGGTATGGGATCTGGTGGATAATGTTACCCTGGATGGTGAAAAAACCGGGGCCAACGCCGCCAGGTTTATCAGCGGTGATTTGAGAAGGGCGCCTCAAGAAATCAAGGTAATCGCCGGAGAAAATGTGAAGACCGTAACGCCGCATAAAATATGTGGGACAGACCCGGTTGAAATCTCTTTACGGGTGGATAAAACCATAGAGAAGGCCGAACTAAAGGTGGGCAATTTCAGTGAGAATTATAAGGTGGTTAGCCCTACAGAAGTTGTTAAGATAACTTTGCAACAATCAGATTTGGAAGATTTTATCCAATGCGGCGAGATTACCGTGTCCTGTTCTAAACGGCGGAAGGAGAAAAAAAATGCCTGAAGAAGTCACCTGTATTATGTGCCCGCTGGGATGCAGTGTGGAAGTTCAGATTGACGGGCAGGAGGTCTCCGTTAAAAAAGGCTGCAGATGCAAAGAGGGAATGAAATTTGTAAAAATGGAAGCCATATTTCCGGGCCGGATTCTAACGACAACGATGAAGACCGATAATCCCGAAATCCCCCTGCTGCCGGTACGATCCAATAAAGAGATCCCCAAGGACCAAATCATGACATGTATGGGTGAGATATCAAGACATCAGGTAGATGGTGCGTTGAAACTAGGTCAACCGGTTATCGAAAATATCCTCGGCTTAGGAGTAGATATCGTGGCCTGTAGAACAATTCCACTCATATCTCACTAAAAGATGACTTGAAACTTAATACCCGGAAACCGAAGAAGGGTCGTGTCGTGACAAAAAAAACAGACGCGATGACAAACAGCCAGCGTGTTGAAGCGCTCCTGAGACGAGAGAAACCCGATCGTGTTCCGATCTATCCCTTCGCCCTGGGTTTTGCAACCGTATATGCCGAAACTTCCATTGCGGATGCCTTTAACAATCCTGAGGTTTCTTTATCTGCCCAAT
>JASFIU010000562.1:0-3249 GCA_050122495.1 Desulfobacterales bacterium
GTTGTTGATAAATCACACGTATTGTCCTTGTCTTCTTGTAGTAACCTTGTCAATTCTGGAATTCGGAGCGGGTTCCCTCGAAATGAATGGTACATGGAAGAAAGGGAGAAGCCTTGCCACGGTCGACCACACTTTGGACATCTCAAGTCTCCGAGCACGAAGATTTTCTTACCCGATGATCGGAATTTGCTTATTGTCGGGCTGAATATGCCAAATTGTCCTTAGTGAGTCAACCCATTTGTAAATACAATATCTTGTGCAGGCTGAACCGGGGGGTCCTTAAGATGGTTTTCGGCCTTGATTTTGCCAGGGGTATCGGCGTTTGTCGCGGGATGGGGCAGGCTCATTCGGATTTAGGTCTCCATTTAACCTCTTTCAGCTTTAATTGGGCTTTGCCGATCGTGGGGATGACGCCCTCGGCCTGAATCGGGAGGCCGGCGGCAGGCTCGATATAAATAACGATATTGTTGTGGAAACCCAGGAAAGAAAAGTTTTCAGGCTCCTTTAATCGGGAATCCATGGGTTTGGATGTTATCGAGATTTTAAGGGCCTCAATTGTGCCTTGCTTCCGGATGGTGGATTGTTGTTTTTTTTCGATATAATTGACGCCTAAAGCGTGTAATCCCTGTTTTTGAATCTGCACCTGATGTAGCTGCCTTTTCCCAAATACGCACAATGACAGTGGATTATCATTATTCGAAAAATTGTGTGCAGATAATATGAAAACCAGTAGCGAGCGCTCGGTAACAAATGGACATCCCAACCGGTTCAGGTCGTACGGGTAGAAAGAATCCTTGATAGCGGTCCAGTGCTCTGGAGCGCGCGAAGCCTCTTTCTCGTTTTTGGGCTCAATCCGATGTCGGAAAACACCCTGATCGGTAAACCGATATATTTTTTTGAAATCGTCTCCTCCGCGTCGTAGCCGGACCCGGCCCAAAACGGCGGCATCCTCAGGGTTGAACCATATTTTATTATGGATATTAACCTCGGGCTGAAGCCTCGGATCAAGGGTCGTGTCGATGGTCATTTGGTAGGTTGTCGCCCTGGCGGTTCTGACCGGGGAGCCCTTAGGGCTTGAAAGCAATGCGGCCTCAATATCGGTGCTGGGAAAGGGTTTTAATTTGACCCGGGTTGACACCTCAACCCAGAAATTTTTGGCGTGAAATGAAAGATCGGTCCACTGCACAGACTTGTGATTGAGCTTGAAATCCGCACTAGATTTAGCTTGAGCCCAAGGACAAATCATAATCAGGCTGAAGATCACCAACAGATAGGCGCTAACAACATGTTGTTTTTCTGATATCATCCGGTTTTCCTCCTGCCAGTAGCCCACCCCTGGGCAGGTCTTAATTTACAACTTACGCTGTAACGCTGCCAGCTGCAAAAGGGGTGTCAAGCAGATAGACGCGTGGTGTCTGATTCCAGTTTACAGATTAACCGTGGTTTTCGACCAACTGGATTAACCCCAGTTTTTCAAGGGTTATTTTGTCCGGTATGCCGCTGTCCGGATTCCAACCCATGGCCTGGCGGTATTCGCGGGCCAGGTTGTCAACATCCAGAGTCACACCGGCAACCGGGCCACTTTCCTGGGGCGGCCGGCCAAGCATCCGATCCGGGAGTTTGACATCCGACGGCCGAATGCCTTCACGGACATTAAAACTTTGACGCAGGGTCTGAATACGCGCACCGGTGGTGAGGACTTCAGCAACGTCCAGATCCCAACCGGTTGCCGCGCTGAGGAAATCGACAAGCGGATAATTGCCGAAAAACATCATCGGCATCAAGCAAATACCGGCGCTGGCGCCCACCTGCAGATAACTGGACGCGGTCGCACTCATAGGACCCTTACCGCTGTATGCGTATTTCTCAAATTGTTCAATTTTTAATTCAGGGTAGGGGGCGAACTGTGCAGGACCGCCGTCGATCCTCGCCATGGGCGCCGCTGTGTGGCGACCCGGCGTGGGGTCGCACACAAATCCAGTGCCGCGGCTGGGAAGAAACAGGGCATTGTGCAGGCCGGGCTCCTGGCCGCCCACATGGATTGCAAATTCTTCAGCGCCGTTTCCGATCCGCTCCGCCGCAATCTTAACGCCGTCCGCCAAAATATCGCCGAAACCTTCCCGGGCCGCCATTTTGTCGACCATCGTAATCATGGCCTCGGCATTGCCCCAGGTCAGCTCGATGCCATCGGTGTCGGACGCCGTGATGATACCGTTTTCAAAGCATTCCATGGCAAAGGCCAGTGCCGTTCCGGCCGATATGGTATCCAGGCCGCTGCGATTGCACATGTCGTTTAATTTGATGATCGACTCCAGATCATCGCACATGCACATGGTACCGAAGGCGCCGATGGTCTCATACTCGGGTTTATGGGTTTCACCGACGGGGTATTTACCCGATGTGACGTTAAATATACCGCCACAGGCAATCGGACAGTTTGCACAGGCATATTTGCGGGTCTGGTATTGAATGACGGTATCACCATCAGCAATCTTTTCCAGATTGGCAAATGCCCGTTCTCCGGTCAATGCCCAATTCTTTATCGGGGTTGCCCCGCTGCTGACCAGTGAGCTGGTGAATCCGCAAGTTCCATGTTTCATCAATGCCTCCGGCATGCCCGGCATGTCTTGCATCTCCTTGATGAAATCTTTGCGCAGGCGACCAAGCGCATCCTTGTCGGCAATACTAACCTTTGCGGTCCCGCGTACCGCAACGGCCTTGAGCTTTTTGGCACCCATGACCGCCCCGACGCCCGAGCGGGCCGCAACCCGCCCGCGATCATTTACAATGCCACTGATTAAAGAGATTTTTTCAGACGCCGGTCCAATGCAGGCAACACGGATTTTTTTGTCTTGTCCCGCTTTTCGTATGGCTTGCTCAGTTTCAACGGTGTCAAGTCCCCACAGATCGGTTGCATCCTTTATCTCGATGCCCTCATCGGCTATGGCAATGAATTTGGGAGTTGCGGCACTGCCGCTGACAAAGATGGCATCCCAACCGGCTGCTTTTAATTCCGCCCCAAAAAACCCGCCCGAATTGGCATCGCCCCAGCCGCCGGTCAAAGGTGATTTGCAGACCGCCATATAGCGCCCGCCGGTCGGCACTTTTGTTCCGGTCAAAGGTCCGGTCGTAAAACCCAGATAGCTTTCCGGGCCCAGCGGATCGACACCTTTTTTCTGTCGTTCGAACAATATCCGTGCGCCCATTCCCTGTCCGCCTATAAAATCACGGGCGAGCTTCTCATCAAGT
>JASFIU010000563.1:0-3221 GCA_050122495.1 Desulfobacterales bacterium
GCTGGAGGTATAATTACCGCTGGAGGGGCCCCAGTAGATCTTATAACCCGCCAGTTCGGGTTCTGTATTCGGGTCCCATTGAAGATCCAGGGATGCAGCCTGCGCGGCAGCTAACGGCAAAGCGCATAGCGCGAAGAGCAGGGCGAATGATAATACCAAAAAGTAACGAGGACTGAGGCCTGCTCCGAGCCTAGTCGAGGAGACTGAGGACCGAGCCCCTTCCGAGGCTTGGCGGATCTTCGAGTGAGAATTTGCCTCGAGTTTCAAACCCTGAACCCTGAACCCTGAACCTTGAACCTTAAGCCCCTCCCCCAAACACATTTGAATTATTTGACTAAAAATGACTGACAAATACAAAACAGCACCTCCGATGAGTTACATCTGGCACCGACCGAGATGCACTCAACTGACGTGCTGTTCTCGCCCGGCAGCCCTGCTACCTTTCCCACCTCCAGGATTAAGGCCAGTGGCTTTGCGTCCCGCCTTTTCAGGCGGTTTGCCTTTTCGAGCTTTGTAAAATTGCTCTCAGGCTAACTTTTCAACCGAGTCTGATTAGAGCAAAAGGGGTGCCAAGATTGTATCCAAAACCGCACCATAGGTCTTCAATAAAAAACGCGCGGACACGGCCGCTTAAAAAGTAGCAGTAATATTAGTAAGTTGTTCGAAAAAATATTTTAAAATCCTTCTCGAAAATTCTATAAAAAATATTTGATAAGTCATTTTTAAAGAATTCTGAGCGCTGATTTATGACTAGAATTTATAATTTTGTATAACTAGTCCGTATGATTTAAATCACGTGAATAAAGCAAACTTCACGGACTGAATCTTCATCAGTAGAAGTAGGGGGACTTCAACCGATATCGTGAATTTATTTGGATAGTCATTTTAAGCAAACCCTCGCCAAATAAGGCGCCGCGGCATCCAGGGGGGTCTCAAGATTCCCCGACGGATCGGGACAGGAGCACCACCTGCGAGTAAGATACAGTTTCAATTCGTGATTTATGCCCGGCGGATCTTGTAATATTTTATTACAGAAACCGGATTGGAATTACGTTTTTGATATGAAGTTGTTTTTAAATTTTGTCCATTCGCATTTTGCTACTTTTTTAGGAAGATATTTACCGAGGTCGGCTGTAGTAATTGCGGATTGCGGATTTCGGATTGCGGATTGTTGAGATTAGACGGAAAGTAGGAAGCTGTTTACGGCTGCCAAAAACCAGAAGCCAGTGGTCAGAGACCAGAAAACTTGAGGAAGGGGTCAGGCAAATAGCTCGTAGCTGATAGCTCAAAGCCGATCCAAAGATTTCATTGAATCTGTGATTTAATAATCCGCAGATTACGCAGATCGCCGCAGATGTATTTTATTACCTGAAGATTTCGCAGATTAACGCAGATTTTTTAGATGTGTTTATTTTGTATTTTTTTTAATCTGTGGAAATGGTGTAATCTGCGGATATTATGGCTTCTGCGGTTCAGCTATGAACTATGAGCAACCCTTGAACCCTGCCTGCCCTCCGTAGCTTTTAAGGCGAAGGGGGAAACCTTTGGTCTCTTGTTTTTGGTTTTTTTAATTCCGCAATCCGCAATCCGAATTCCGCAATCGATTAAACTTGAACCGGTGACCCTATATTTCTAAAAAGAAATTTGATATACTTAAAAGTTACACAACGTCCGGGATAAAAAACTGCCCGGTCCATATTAAATCTTGCTTTGGCGCCGGATTTAGAGCATATATCACCGGACTCGGTTTTCGAATTTAGTCCTTACAACTGCATACGAGAAAATTTTTTAATAGGGTAAAAGGAGCACTTTCGCTCGAACGAAATTTAGGCCCGGTTTTTGGAGGCTGTAGGAATGAATGACACGAACACGGTTCTGCCTCATGGTGGAGAACTCATTGATCTGCGGGTGGATGAGAAGCGCGTCCGTTTGTTGAAGGATGTTGCCCTCAATCTGACGGATATTACTTTAAATGAGCGCCAGATGTGTGATCTGGAATTGCTGGCAACCGGCGCCTTTTCGCCGCTAAAAGGGTTTATGACCCGTTCCGATTACGCATCCGTGCTTGACCGCATGCGGCTTCAAAACGATGTTCTGTGGCCCATCCCGATTTGCATGGATGTTGATGAGCTTCAAGCCCGCAGTTTTGAAGCGGGTCAGTCGGTCGCTCTGCGGGATCCGGAAGGCTATTTGCTGGCGGTTATGCATATTGAAGATATCTGGCCGATCGAGCACGAGAAGGAAGCGAAACTGGTATACGGCACCCTCGATCAAACCCATCCGGGCACCAATTATCTATATAATATCGGCGGCGATTATTACATTGGCGGCCAGCTGGAAATTTTAAGTCCGCCGCTTCACTCCGATTTTAAACAGCTGCGCATGACCCCGGCCGAAATTCGGTCGAATTTCAAGAAATTCGGCTGGAAACGCATGGTGGCATTTATGACTCACAACCCCATTCACCGTCCCCAGTTTGAAATGACCACTAACGCCATGCGCGAAGCCAATGCCAATCTTTTGCTGCTGCCGATAGCCGGTATGACCAAGCCGGGCGATTTCGATCACTACACCCGGGTGCGCTGTTATCGGCGGATTGTGGAGCATTATCCACCGGATTCATTTATGCTGAATTTACTGCCGCTGGCAATGCGGATGTCCGGTCCCCGGGAAGCCCTGCTGCACACCATTGTTGCTAAAAACTACGGCTGCACCCATTTTATCACCGGCCGTGACCATGCCGGTCCCGGCCCGGATTGCAACGGTCAGCATTATTACAAAAGTGACGAGGCTTGCAGACTGGCCGAAGAACACAGTTCAGAAATCGGTATAACGGTCGTGCCTTTTACCGAAATGGTCTATCTGCCCTTTGAAGATGAATTCCGGTGTGCCGATCAGGTGCCGGAAGGCACGCAATTTATTTCGCTTTCAGGCTCAGATATCCGCGAACGGATCCGCAGCGGCCGCAAAATACCGGATTGGGCCACGTTCCCCGAAGTGGTGGCGGAGCTGCAAAAGGCCTATCCGCCGCCGCGGACGCAGGGATTTACCGTTTTTCTCACCGGACTTTCAGGTGCCGGCAAATCCACCATCGCCAGGGTGCTGTATGCCCGATTTCTGGAGATCGGAGACCGGCCGGTGACCCTGCTGGATGGGGATATCGTGCGGCACAATCTTTCCAATGAGCTGACGTTTTCAAAAGAGCACCGCGACATCAACGT
>JASFIU010000564.1:0-3210 GCA_050122495.1 Desulfobacterales bacterium
GAGCTGCTCAACAGTGCTGAAATACTCTCGAAATAAAATGACAAATGTTGTCATTAAGGATGCCGACACTCTGGCTGTCCACGGTGTTCTCGATGATGATATTTACAGTCTTGAAATCGATGTGGCCATTCAAATATCCGAATTTAAGATTGTATCTCTGAATGGAAAGTGGCACCGTTACACGACACCGGATTGCCCCCGTGCGATTCCGCTGCTCCAGGATGTCGTCGGATTTCGCATTGATGCTGAAGGATTTAATCAAGCGGTTCACAAGGGTATCGGGCGCAAGGCCTGTCGCCATTACGCCAATTTACTGATCGAGTGTTGCGATTCTGCCAGAGAGGCGGTGCTTATCCTTAAATGGAAAGAAGCCCGGAAGAACCGTCCTGATCTTCGCTTTGATGAATTTATTAACGCCGAGAAATCCGAACCAGCATTAAACGGCGGGCACCCGTCGACACCTGTTGAGAAAGAAGGCCGGCCGAAGGAAAAAATATCCACCCCAAAAGAGACCGCGGGTGATGTCTCCGGCACAAAACTTTCTTCGGGATTCACCATTGACTTGCACGTTCACACGTATCCGGCCTCCCCCTGCAGTTCGGCTACCAAAGGTGAATTGATTGAAGAAGCTAAGCGGATCGGGTTGGATGCCATTTGTTTTACGGATCATAATTTTGTATGGGATCCCGAGCGAATTACAGCGCTTCAAAAAAAGCACCAATTTTTAATCCTGCGCGGCAACGAAATTACCACCGATCAGGGAGATATGCTGGTGTTTGGCCTTGATGAGGATATCCGGGGAATCATATCGATCGAGTCGCTTAATCAAAAAGTCATTGCGGCCAACGGATTTATGATCGCGGCCCACCCGTTTAGAGGGTTTTTAACATTTGATGCTGCCCATTTGGGTATGACCCCGCAAAAGGCAATGCAAAGCCCGCTCTTTAAGCAGGTTGATGCCCTGGAAGTGTGCAACGGAAAAGTTACCCCCAAAGAAAATCAGTTTGCGCATCAGGTGGCCGAAGGCCTCAATATGCCGGCAACCGGCGGAAGTGACGCGCATGAAGTATTTGAGGTGGGTCAGTATGCGACCCGGTTTTCCAAACCGATTCGCAATGAAGCCGAACTTGTGGATGCGCTCAGAAGCGATCATTATGTGGCCATCGCCTACCGGAAGGAAAAAGGATTTGACTGAACCGCCCGGCATCAAATGGTAAGGAGAAGCGTTTATGCAGACACCGCATGACTGGGAAAAAATTGTCAGAAAAATGGAGCTTTTAATGCGGCTGAAATCCTTTCCGGTGGCATTTAAAATGCTGCCGGATAAAAAGGATCTATCAAAAATTCCATTCCTGCGCCGAACTTCCCATAAGGTGACCCTGTGCCAATTGATCACCCTGGTTCGGAATTTTGACTGGACGGTCGGAGCCGATTTAGATGATTTTCTTTTCCCGACCTGCGCGTCCATAATCGGCCTGAAGGATATCCCGGCAGTTCACAAAGACGGAACCTTCCGCAGTATCGTCTGGGTTAAAACCAAAGAAGACGGGCAGAAATTCGAGGCAGCGATTCCGCGTCTGCCCCTTGGAAAATACAAGGCGGTGGCCCTTGCGCCGCTGGTGTATAATCCCTTTGAACCGGACATGGTCCTCATCTATGCCAACCCCGCTCAAATGATGTTGTTGATCAATTCACTTCAATTTGAAGATTATGAGGCCATGCAATTTTTCTGCGTAGGCGAATCTTCATGTTCAGATGCGATTGCCAGATGCTACCATACCGCCAAGCCCGCCTTGACCATTCCGTGTTATGGCGAACGACGCTACGGACACGCCCAGGATGATGATCTGGTGATGGCTTTGCCGGCCAATGTGATGGAAAAGGCTTTAAAAGGTATGGAAGCGCTTTACAAAAGAGGCGTTCGCTATCCGATCAGCTTTGCCGGCGCCGAAACCGATGTGGCCGCATTATTTCCGCCGGCCTATTCACATCTGGAGGACCTCGTTGAAAAGATAAAAGGGAATGGCAACCGCCTGGTTTTGGCTGTAACCGGCGGAATTGCTACCGGCAAGACCACCGTTGCCAATATGTTGGCGGAACTGGGCGCAGCCCACATCGATTTTGACGTGCTGGCCAGACAGGTTGTTGAACCTGGGACGCCGGCCTTAGAAAAAATCCTTGAATATTTTGGAAAGCAGGTTCTGCAAGGAGACGGCACCCTGGATCGGAAAAAGCTTTCCAAAGTCGTTTTTCAGGATATTGAGAAGCGCAAAAAACTGGAAAGTTTTACCCACCCCGCCATACTGGAAGAATTTTTGAAACAAATCGATGCCATCGCCAAACAGGACCCCAACGCGATTATCCAGGTTTCGGTTCCGCTTTTAATCGAGCTGAATTTACAGTATATGTTCGATAAAATTTTGGTTGTCTATGCCGCAACAGAGCAGCAGGTGGAGCGGCTGTGTAAAAGAGATGGCATCAGCAAAGAAGAAGCCGCCAACATTCTCAAAGCCCAGGTGCCCATCGACGAAAAAGTGGGTTATGCTGATTTTGTTGTTCGAAACGAAACCAATTTGAAAGAAACCCGGCACCAGGTTGAAAAAATTTGGCAGGCGCTAAAGAGAGATCAACAGGATCAACAAAAGTCCTAGAAGTGGTTTCAAAACGCTTTATGATTTTCGTCTGATACTGCAGCCGATCCCCTTCAGGTTGGGTGTGCCAAACTCTTTGCCCAGCGTTTCCATCGAGGTGAGCATGTTAAAATTGGAAGTTTTCCAGTCAAACTGGGATTCGGGCTTTCCCTCGGGAAACCACCATCCATAGGCGGCGTTGATGACCTGCGGATGAATGGCGTCGGTCACGTGCGCGACCTGGGTTATCTCGCCATGGCGTGTGGTGATGATGACCTCGTCGCCCTGTTTGATACCATATTGCGCTGCTGTTTCTGAATGGATCTCAACTTTGGGATGCGGTCTTTTCTCTCTAAGCCTCTCGAGCATTCTGTATGATGAGTGCAGGAAAAACCGGCTTTTGGAACTGGTCAGGACCAGGGGAAAGTCTTTATTTTCTTTTTCCGGACGACCGCTAAGCTGAGGCAGCGGTTCCAGATTAAGCCTGGCGGCCCGGGTTAATGACAATTCAACTTTTTTGCTGGGCGTTTTAAAACCCGCAGCCATATATTTCTGAAACTGCGCTTTGCCTCTGAGAAAG
>JASFIU010000565.1:0-3208 GCA_050122495.1 Desulfobacterales bacterium
AAGGCCATGTGGGACATCGGGGCGGTGGCCTTTAAGACCTTCACCTGTGCGCTTCACGGTGTGACGCCCATGCCGGCCGGAAACCTGCGGGAACTTTTTCGAACCCTGGTCAGCTTCAATGGAATTACGCTGATTCACGCCGAAGAGGATACGATCCTGCGGGTTAACGAGCAACTGCTGCGTGAATCCGGGCGCAAGGATTATATGACGGTCTCCGAGTGGAGATCCGAGGACGCCGAGGTCATGGCCATCATGACCGCCGTGAAATTGGCCCGACAGACCGGTGCACGCGCCATCTTCGCGCATGTGAGTCTACCCGAATCGCTCAGCGTTATTCGGGAAGCCAGGGCCAACGGCGTTAAGGTATTTGCCGAGAGCTGCCCGCAGTATTTTTATTTGAGTGTCGATGATCTGGCGGAAAAAGGGCCCTGGGTCAAGTTCGCTCCGGCGGTACGCAGTCCGGCTACCGTTGAGCAGATGTGGGCCGAACTTGAACTGGGAAATGTAAATCTTTTGAGCACGGATCATTGCCCGTTTCCCAAGGCCGAAAAAGCCGAAGGAATCGAGGATATCTGGAAGGCCCCTTACGGGATTCCGGGTATCGAGACCACGGTGCGCCTGGTACTCAATGGGGTCAATCAAGGCAAAGTGAGCCTGGAACGGGTAGTGCGGGCGATGTGCGAGACACCCGCCAGACTCTACGGTCTCTATCCGCGCAAGGGATGCCTGCTGCCGGGAGCCGATGCCGATATCCTGCTGGTGGATATGGATGTTAAGGAGACCCTGTCAAACGATGCGATTGTTTCCAAGTGCGGCTGGACGCCTTATGACGGCATGGAAGTCCAGGGCAAGGTTATGATGACGATGCTGCGCGGTGCGATCGTCGCCGAGAACGGTCAGCCCGTCGGCGAGCCCGGATACGGGCAGTTCATCCCGCGTCTTGGAGCGGAAGGCGGGCCCAAATGAGTTGCGTGCTTGTCGCCGATAGCACCTACGACACCTGCCGGGAAGCGGTGGACCGGGTCTTTGCAACCTTTCCGATCGACATCCGCGGAAAAAGGGTGGCGCTCAAAATGAATGCCCTCAAGGCCGGTGACCCCAACCGCTACGCCTATGTCACCAACTACAGACTGATCAAAGCGGTCATCGAAAAACTTGAAACTCTCGGACCGGCGGAAATTGTGGCCGGCGATTCGGTCGGCACCGAGTTTTACGGTGATTCCGAGCATGTCTTTGATCAGACCCGTTTAAAAGAGGTCGCCGGTCCGTATTACCGTAATTTCAATAAAAACCTGGCCGTGGTCGAGCTCAAAAAGCCGTTTGAGCGCAAAGTGGCCGTGCTCAAGGATGTTCTCGATGCCGATGTCTATATTTCGGTGCCGAAGATGAAAACCCACGGCCTGACCCGGATCAGCGGGTCGGTTAAAAATAATTTCGGGCTTTTAGCCGGCGCCCAGAAAGCCTGGTATCATTATTACAGCCTTAAGCCGCAAACCTTTGCCCAGATCCTTATCGAAATGTTGCGCCTGCGACCACCGGATCTGGTGATTATGGATGCCATTTTGGCGATGGAGGGCTACGGGCCGGCTTCACCGGAAACCCGCTGGGTCAACAAGGTGCTGGCGGCAACCGATGCGGTGGCATTGGATACAGTGCTGGCCAAGATTGTCGGCTTTAGCGTGGAAGATGTGCCCTATCTGCGTTTGGCAAGGCAATTTGCGCTCGGGGAAACGGATTTAAATACCATCCAGATTTCCGGAGAAGCCAAAACCATTGATGCCTATCATCGGCCGACCCCACCACAATCCAGCTTCTGTTACAAAGCAGGTGTGGGCAAAGGCTCCACCAGTCGCGAATTTTTCAGAGAGCGGGTGGCGTATCGCCCGGCGATATCTGCACAAAACTGCCAGCACGCCCAGGGGTGTGATCTGTGTGTCGAGATCTGCCCATCCGGCGCCTTATCCAAAGGCGAACAAGTCCCCGCCCTGGACGCATCCAAATGCATGCTCTGCAGCGCCTGCAAAGAGGTCTGTGAAGCCTCCGGCTTGGAACTGCTCGCCGATGAGGAAATTATAAAACAACTGGCGCATGAGGATTCGAAAATATAGTAATATAAAAGCTTCATGCAGATTCTTGTTCAGCGCAACCGTTTAATTAAATGGAGCAAACAATGGATCAAAAAATAGGGATGATTGGTGTCGGTATCATGGGATCGGCCATGTCGGCAAATTTGCTCAAAGCCGGCTATGAGGTCATTGGATATGATGTCGCGCCGCAGCCCCTCGAAGGTCTTATCAAACAAGGCGGAAGTCGTGCGGGCTCTTGCCGCGAAGTCGCCGAACGGGCCGATGTGATCATCACCTCGCTTCCCAGTGGCGAAGCCCTGCAGCAGGTTGTCAGTGCCCAGGACGGGCTGGTTTCGGCTCAAAAGAAAGACCTGATCGTCATTGAGACCAGTACCCTGACACTGGAGGCCAAACAGTGCGCCCATGATTCGCTTAATGCAATCGGGGTGAAGCTTTTAGATTGCCCCCTCAGCGGTACCGGCGCCCAGGCCGTTAAAAAAGATATCGTCGTTTATGCCAGCGGTGAGCGTAAGGCCTGCGAGGATTGTGATTCGGTTTTTAATGGCTTTTCGCGGGCCAATTATTACGTGGGCGAATTCGGCATGGGCACCAAGATGAAGCTTGTGGCCAATCTGTTGGTGACCATCCACAACGTTTCGGCGGCCGAAGCATTTGTGCTGGGCATGAAAGCCGGTCTGGATCCGGAGATGCTGCTTAAAGCGGTCAGCGATGGCGGTGGAACTTCCCGCATGTTTGAAGTGCGGGGCCCGCTGATGGTCTCCGGCCGATATGATCAGGCCACCATGAAGGTGGATATGCATCAAAAAGACATCAACATTATCAGCGAATTTGCCAAAAATCTGAATTGTCCCACACCGATGTTGTCCGCCGCAGCGCAGATTTATACAGCCGCACTGGCCAACGGCCGGGCGAAGCAGGACACCGCTTCTGTATGTGCTGTGCTTGAAGAAATGGCCGGTATTAAACGCAAAGCATAGCACTCTATCCCCTCCGAGTTTTAAATCAAATTGAACAAGTTAAATTTAGTTGACATTTGCGTTTAGCTTTTCTAATCTCATTTAACTTTTTTAATTTCTTTAAAACCATATCGAGGGGGGTCGAATCGTGAAAATAGGCTGCAA
>JASFIU010000566.1:0-3204 GCA_050122495.1 Desulfobacterales bacterium
AGATATGAACACGACGCTTGAGGATATGGAATACCTTCACATGGAGACTTCCTATGTGAATACGCTGCCGATATATCTAGGTGGTGTCGGTCCAATCTCTCCCCTTACCGCGTTTGGGGTGATTCAGGGCATGAAGGCATGTGTGAAGGAGATCTTTGGTTCAGATGACCTCAAAGACAAAACAATTGCCCTGCAGGGAGTTGGAGCTGTCGGTTCCGTTATGGTCGAGCAGTTATGCGAAATGGGGGCTAGTTTGATAATTGCGGATATTAATACATCCGCCATTGATGATCTGGTTAACAAATTTGGCGTAAAGCGTGTTGCGACCGATGAGATATACGGAGTTGAATGTGATATCTTTTCCCCATGCGCGCGTGGCGCCATATTGAATGATAAAACCATCCCCCAATTAAAGTGCAAGGTTGTTTGCGGTGCAGCCAATAATCAACTCGAAGAAGAACGACATGGAGATATTTTAGCTGAAAAAGGGATTCTTTATGGACCAGACTATGTTGTCAATGCAGGGGGGGCGATTTATGATGCCGATCGGCTAATTGGTGACTTTAATGCGGAACGGGGGAAAGCGAAGGTGGCCAGAATTTATCAAAACACAGAGAAAGTTATTGAGATCGCAAAAAGAAGAGCGCTCCCTACATACAAAGCAGCAGATATTTTGGCTGAGGAGCGCATTATGGCTATTAGTGGAGTTAAGCGTTATTGGGAGGATATGGAGAATCGTTAAATACATGCTCACATACCATGTATGCTGGGAGCAAAAACGTTGTCGATTGGCCTGCATCTAGTGCGTGTTCTCTTGAACCTGATCTGAGCTTTTGAAACCATTTCTGCTTTGAAGGTCTTAAAACACACCTGTTGAAAACATCAAATCAAGCGTTACTAAAGACTTATTCCCGTTCGACGGTCAAAGCTTAGTACCATGAAATTGGCTCCTGTTTTATTCCAAACCACCTGAAATTGTTTTAAATAATATGAAAATTGAAAACAAAATAATTTTATAAAAAACTTGACAAATTTCCAAAATTATATTTTATATTTTATAAAAAATATTTTATTTGATAATGCTGATGCGAGGCCCGGTACAAAACGCCTAGATGGGCTGGTGGTCAAGACTTTATTATTCATTCGAGTCTTTTTAATCCGGAATGGATGACAAGATGTGGATTTGATGAAGCATTAGAATTTATGCCTAAGAGAGGTTTATATCAATGAGAGAATCGCAACCCATGAAACTGAGGACCTTTAAAGATAATATTTATTTTTATCTCAAAGATGCCATCATTGAACAGAAAATAGAGCCGAATCGAAGACTACGCGAGAAAGATATCGCTGCTCAGTTCGGAATCAGTACAACACCGGTGAGAGAAGCATTCCTCAAACTTGAGGGGGAAGGGTATCTTAGTATTGATGCCCATCGTGGGGTTACGGTCAAACCCTTATCTCATTCAGAGCTGTTAGAACTTTATCAAGTCATTAAGGTTTTGGATATCTTTGCAGCCGGTTTAGCAACCCAAAATATCGACAATCGCTTTCTCAAAGAACTTCAGAAGATATTTGAAAAAATGCAAGGTGCTGGTGAAACAGGTAAGATTGAGGAATATCTCAATTTAAGTGTGACTTTCCACAACTTAATCTGGAAAAATGCTGGCAACAAGCGACTTTATACCACACTAAAAGAGTTGCAAAATCAAGTGGTTCGATATCGGGAAGAACGATTATCTCTTTATTCAAATCCGGATGTCATGAAGAAATCAATCCGCACAAACAAACTAATTGTGGAGGCATTTGTAACTGCGGATAGAAGTGAAATCGAAAAAGCTGTCCGAAACCACTATGATACGCTTGGAATTGGAAATTCATAATGCAAAAGCGGCTGTAATCACATAAGACTTACGGTTATACATAAATATAATACTGCTTGGCGCATTTGTGGGAGCAGAGGTTTTGCCAATATTTAACTTGAACGGGAGCATCAGATGGCCGAATACGAACTCATAATTAATTACCAGAAATGCACTGGCTGCAGGATTTGTGAGCAAGTATGCGCAATACGTAATAGCTTGGTGGCGAATCCAGAGAAAGCAAGGATTCGAATCGTCAGTCTAAAGGAGCAGGCCAACATTGTGTCCATTCCTGTCAGATGTCTGCAGTGTGAAGAGCCAATCTGTGAAACCGTCTGTCCGACTCACGCCATCGCCACCGACCCAGCAACTGGAGCCCGAGTGGTAAACGGCAAAAAATGCATTGGTTGTAGGACCTGTGTTTATACCTGTCCGTTTGGAGCCGCAACTTTTGACCGCTCGGCGGGAACTGTCTTTATGTGCAACTTGTGTGAGGGTGATCCGCTGTGCGCCCGCTGGTGTCCCTTTGGGGTTCTCGAATACATTAGGAGTGATGAGTCCAGTATCCGATTAAAGAAAGACGCTGCGATTAAACTGTCGGATTCTATTAGTCTTTCCTTAGAACAGGTTGGGTATAAGGAGGTGTAGTATGGCGCATATGTACGGCGGTGCTATTTTATTTATTCGCCTTGATGAAGGCAGAATTTTTAAAGAGCCGACGAGTTCCTATTCAGGTGCTTTTTTGGGTGGGAGGGGCATTAATATAAAGTTGCTCTACGATGGGTCAACACCTGAAACCGATCCGCTTGATCCATCCAGCCTTCTCATCTTTGGGGTGGGGCCGTTGTGTGGCACTCCAATTTCGGCCAGTCGCACAGAGGTGAGTGCCAGATCACCCGAGACCGGATTTCTGGGAAGTTCCAATTTTGGTGGCCATTTTGGCCCCGAGATCAAATCGGCTGGCTATGACCATATTGTCGTTAGTGGTAAGGCGGACGGGCCGGTTTATATATTGATTCATAACGAACAGGTAGAGATAAGGGATGCTTCCAGGATTTGGGGCAAGGATAGCTATGAAACACAGTCGCTTATCCGCGCTGAAATAGACAGTGAGGTACAGATTGCCTGCATTGGGCAAGCTGGGGAAAACCTAGTTCACTTCGCCACCATCCAGCATGATCTCGGTCATGGTGCAGGGCGTACGGGGATGGGAGCGGTTATGGGTTCAAAGAACCTTAAGGCGATAGTTGTTCGCGGGACGAAGGCGATTACGCTCGCTCACCCTGAAAAATACCTGTCGATTGCGGAAGAACGGCATAAGCAATTGAGTGACAATCCCTGCGTC
>JASFIU010000567.1:0-3203 GCA_050122495.1 Desulfobacterales bacterium
GAATCGGTGCCGGTACACTCATCTCCGGTCTGGTGGTTCCGCCGATTTTATCGGCTTTTGGCAATGGTGGATGGCGGTTTTCCTGGTATATCCTCGGGGCTGCGGTGCTTTTAATATCTGGTATCGTCTATCAGTTTGTGCGCAGCAACCCCCAGGAAAAAGGGCTGCAGCAGATCGGATCTGAAAAAAGTGAAGCGGCGCCGATTGATGCTTCTAGATCCACAAAAAGTGCGGCTGAAAAAGGGACGGACACTGTTAGAAGGGTCGTTAAAATGGGATCCGTCTGGTACCTGGGTGTTGTCTATTTTTTCTATGGTCTTTCCTACATCATTTATATGGTTTTTTTTGCGGCCTATCTGGTCAAAGAAATGGGCCTCAGTCAGGAATGGGCCGGCGGGCTGTGGGCCCTGGCCGGCGGCCTGAGCATTTTCTGCGGTGTGATTTGGGGGAAGATATCGGACTTGCTCGGCAGAAGCCGCGGTGCGGCTCTGGCCTACCTCGTGCTGGCACTTTCCTATATTGTCTATGCCCTGATTAAGGTCCCCTTCGGATTTTATCTGTCTGCAATCCTTTTTGGGTTGACGGCCTGGAGCATTCCAACCATTATGGCCGCAGCCGCCGGTGACTTTGTGGGACCTCGATTGGCGCCTGCCGGACTGGGTTTTATTACCCTCTTTTTTGGTATCGGACAGGCGTTAGGGCCGGCCTTGGGCGGATATCTGGCCGATGCCAGCGGTTCGTTTACCCTGCCGTTTCTGATAGCCGGTGTAATCTCTCTGGTCGGGATGGTACTGTCTTTTTACTTAAAGAAACCAACTACAGAGTAAATGCTGTCTCAAAAATGCATTTAAGATTTCCTAAGTTGAGCGCCATGCCGGTTGTCCGTTAGCGCGCCGGCGGACGGTATGACCTTAAATTACGAGGACGAGGACGACGACGAGTACGATGGGTAGGCAAAATGTTGAGTATTTCGTACTCGTCCTCGTACTCCTCCTCGTCCTCGATAATGGTATCTTTGAGATGTTTACCCATGTTTATTTCAGGACTGATAAATAATAAATAAAGGAGCTGAACTCATGAAAATCGAAGCCAATGGTGTTCAAATCAATTATGAATTATCGGGAAAAACGGATGCCCCGGTGGTTGTGTTGAGTCATTCTCTGGCCTGCAGCATGGTGATGTGGGACCCGCAACTTGACCTGCTCGAGGCCCATTTCAGGGTTTTGCGATTTGATACGCGCGGCCATGGGGCCAGTGACGCGCCGCAGGGATCTTATACGCTGGAACAGCTGGTTGATGATGCGATTGGCCTTATGGACGGGCTGGAAATTGACAGGGTCCGTTGGGTCGGTCTGTCCATGGGCGGTATGATCGGTCAGGGCATCGCTTTACATCATTCTAACAGGCTTGAAAGCCTGGTGTTAGCCGATACGGCCGCGATAATACCCGATGCCGCCCAACCGTTGTGGCAGGAGCGTATCGATGCCGCCCGAAACCAGGGCATGCAGGCTGTCGCCGAATCCACTTTGGAGCGCTGGTTTACGCCAAATTATCTTAAACAGAATCCGCCGGAGGTTGACCAAATCCGTCGGCAGATTTTAGCCACCCCGGTGGCCGGCTATATCGGTTGCAGCGAGGCCATCCGTCGGCTTCATTATCTGGACCATTTATCAGCGATTCAAATCCCCACCTTGATCATGGTCGGGGCCGATGATCCCGGCACACCGGTGGAAGCATCTGAAGCCATGCACGCGCAGATCAAGGGCTCAAACCTGGTGGTCATTCCCGAGGCAGCGCATCTTTCCAATATCGAGCAATCGGAGATTTTTAGCACCAACCTGATGGCCCATCTTCAGCGATTGTCATCATAATAATCCCAGTTGAGGAATTGCGGTATAAATGGTGGTAGAAAAAACATTTGTACGGCCATTCTGGGCAGAACATATAAAGTTCGAACTATATCCCGCCTGAGCGAACATGCCGGGTTTCATTGCAGATTGGGTTTTCCAAATCCCGCCATGGCGGGACTTCGCACGAGAATCCACGGTTCCTCCGCGTTGTTTTCAACGATTCGGGCACTTCGCGCCCCGCCTTTACCGCCTATTGCGGTAAAATCCAAGCCACCCGCTTTGCGGGTGGTCGTTGACTCCCGAGACCAACTTTCAATCTTAAATTTGAGAAAATCAGCACAACCTCTTGACTTTGAAAAACGGATTCCCTAAGATTCTAAGAATATTAGCAATAATTCACTTCTTGTCCGAAATCTGCAATCCAAAACTTGATCAATTCAATAGGATAACTCATGAAAGATCAATTAAGTCAAAAACTCCACAAAGTAGATATTGGAGTGTCTCGCCGGACTTTTTTAAAAAGGGCCGGAGGCGTTGTGGTCTTGATCGGCGTTGCTGGTTGTGATCCCGGTGAGACCTTGGAATCCCTGGTAATGTTGGAGGATGGAAAGTCCGGGATTCCCGTATCCGAGGGATATCTGCTGGTTGACACGAAAAAATGTCAGGGTTGTATGTCTTGCATGCTTGCTTGTTCCCTGGTCCATGATGGAGAAGAAAATTTGTCACTGGCCAGGATACAGATAATCCAGAACCCGTTTGGAAAATTTCCGGATGATTTGACTTTAGAGCAGTGCAGACAGTGCGTTGATCCCGCTTGCTTGGAAGCCTGCCCCGAGGAAGCGCTGACGGTCGATGTCGAGCATGGGAACATCAGAAGAATCGACGCTGAAAAATGCAACGGCTGTATGCAATGCGTGGAAGCCTGCCCCTACGATCCCAGCCGGGCCGTCTGGAATTTTCAGGAGGACCACGCTCAAAAATGCGACCTTTGCGCTGATACCCCGCACTGGAACCGAAAAGGGGGACCGACCGGTTTGCAGGCCTGTGTCGAAATATGTCCGCTGGGCGCCATTAAGTTCACGAAAAAGATACCCGTTCAGGAGGGGGACGAGGGCTACCACGTCAATCTGAGAGGAGAGGGCTGGGAGAATCTCGGATATTCGAGACGTTGAAACTTCCAACGTTGACCATAATCTATAATCGGGATTGCCACATCGGCCATGCCTCACTCCTCGCAACGACGGAAGAACTCAAGACTTTCGAGTTACTATGAGGCCAATATTATGAATGGATATATGGGCAAAATACTGAGGCTGAATCTTACCGCCGGAAAAATTTCGATCATAAACACCG
>JASFIU010000568.1:0-3201 GCA_050122495.1 Desulfobacterales bacterium
AATCCGATGATTGCTGAGATTATGGCAACGGGTGAAGAGATCCGTTCGGGGGCTATCATTGACAGCAATTCGGCTTACATCGCTCATAAGCTGTCAGAAGTCGGGGCAATCGTGGCCCGTCACACGAGTGTGGGCGACGATCTCGAGCTTCTTGTTTCAACATTCAAAGAGATTGGCAGCCGGGCTGATATCGCTGTGGTAACCGGCGGGCTGGGTCCTACTGCAGACGATCTTTCCGCAGAAGCCGCCGCGGAAGCAGCCGGGGTTTCGCTCGTTGTGAATCCATCTGCGCGCCAGTCGCTTGAGAATTATTTCAAAGCGCGCCAGCGGGCAATAAATCCGGCCAGTCAAAAACAGACCCTGCTGCCACAGGGAGCGCGATGCATTACAAACCCGATCGGCACGGCCTCCGGTTTTCGCTTAAAAATCGGAAAATGTCTGTTTTTTTTCCTGCCGGGCGTTCCGGGTGAAATGCAACGCATGCTATCGGATGCGGTCTTGCCAGAACTAGCCCCGATTCTGGGGGCGTACCGGAATTTTTTCCGGGTCAAAACGCTATCGACATTTGGATTAACCGAATCCAAAACCTATGAACGCCTGACTGATTTAGAGAATATATTTCCGGAAATATCGTTGGGCCTGCGGGTAAAATTTCCTGAAATCCAGGTGAAGCTTTATGCCAATGGACCTGACGAGCAAAAATTGAATGAGCAATTAGAATCAGCCGCTCGATGGGTCCTTGAAAAGATGGGCAGCAAAGTGTTTTCTCAAAAGAGTGATTCCATGGAGAAAACCGCCGGACAACTCCTCAAGGCAAAACAGGCCACCCTGGCGGTGGCTGAAAGCTGCACGGGTGGTCTGATTTCCCATATGTTGACCAATATATCCGGCAGTTCAGAATATTTTGTCTTTTGCGGTATTACATATTCAAATCAGGCAAAGATTGATATCCTGAATGTATCAGCAGAAACGATTGAAACCCACGGTGCCGTTCATGAAGAAACCGCTAAAGAAATGGCGTTGGGGGCCCGGCGCATTTCCGGGGCCACATATGGCCTGGCGACCAGCGGGATTGCCGGACCCACCGGGGGAACCAACGACAAACCGGTCGGCACGGTTTGCATTGGCTTGGCCACTCCGCACGATAGTGCCGGCTACCGCTTCCATTTCTGGTTTGGCGATCGGATGATGAATAAACAGGTTTTTGCGGTGGCGGCGCTGGATGTATTACGTCGTGAACTCCTGGGTGTTCGCCCGCCAGACTTTTAGAAACTATCTCAGAAATAGTTTAGGTTGGCCGGTTGAGCCCGTTTGCCGGTTAAGCAGATAAAATCGGATTTTTTTTGCCTTTTTTACGGGCACAACGGGCACAACGGGCCCAACCGGCCAACCCATAATGGAGTTTAAGTTTGCAGACGTTCCTTTATTTACTTGTGGGCCTCATCGGCTCGTATTTAGTCATTACCCTTATTTTCACATACGTTGTTCAACAGTTCCCGCGCAATCCGGTAAACGATCCCCCGAATTGGGGTCGTGTACTGGACACAAAAATCCCGGCCGTTGATGGCGGTTTTTTAGAGGTATGGCGTATTGAGCCCCGGGGTGCCTCTAAGGGGCTGATTGTTTTTGCCCATGGATGGGGCCGCAATCGGGATCGCATGGTGGCCCGGGCGCGGATTTTCGCGCGCTGGGGATTTACGGCGGTGATTCACAGTGCCAGAGATCATGGTGGTTCCAGCCGGCGCAGGTTCATGAACGGGTTTAAATTTGCGGAAGATATTGAGGCGGTTTTGAATTGGCTGGAGCAACCGGTCATTCTTTACGGACATTCGGCCGGGTCGGCCGGTGCCATTATCGCCGCTTGCCGCAATTCCAACAGAGTTCAAATCCTTTTTTTGGAGGCAAGTTATGCCTACACAGAAGAGGCGCTGTTGAGTCTGTACCGGTGGGTGAATCCTTTTTTTGGTATTTGTTTCGGCCCCATGATTCTGGTTTGGATGAACCTGTTTTACGGCAACAAGCTGGATTCGGTCAGCCCGGCCCGACTGGCCCCTGAAATCAAAATACCGGTGATGCTCATCCACGGGGAAGCGGACAAACGATTCCCGCTTGAGTTTGCATTGAAATTGAAGCACAGCTTTGCACCCGGCCAAGCCGAACTTTATATAGGGGAGGGGGTCGGCCACAGTGATTCCAGCCAAACCGCAGGATATGCGGTGAGCATGAAATCTTTCCTGGATCGAAATTTAAAAAATATATGAATTTATCACATGAAAACAAATAGAAAAACTATAAATTTAAAGTATAGCTTTATATTTATTCAGCGTTCAGATTCGTATAAAACCACCGGGCTGCCTCTCGAATAAAATCTTTTTGATGGGTTGGATTGCTCATGCGATGGTCGCTTCCTGAAAATACCACCAGTTTTTTCGGTTGGCTGACCCGTTGGTATATTTCCTGGGCATGGGGGAGGGGCACGGTTTCATCTGCATCGCCGTGGAAAATGAGGATATTCTGAATACCCGCCAAATGATCGGAGATTTCAAAGGGATTCTTTCTAAAAGGCTGATCTGACGCTGCCGTTTCGCTTCGTTCGGCCGGGGCTGCTTTGTTTTGGATGAGATCAAAACTGCGAATCGGGGCTGCCCATGTAACCAGGGCATCTGCCTTGATATGCCGTGCGGTTGCTAAGCAAACCACGCCGCCGAAGCTGCTGCCAAATAGACCCAATTGATCACCGATTTCTTTTCTATTTCTAAGCATTCTGGCGGCTGCCCTCAGATCGGTGCAGCGCGCCTCCAGCGAAGTGATTTGCTCCAAAGGGGCATTGCTTTGACCGCATCCGCGGTGGTCAAACCGAAAATAGGCGATGCCATTTTGATTGCATTGTTTTGCCAGCTGAATCTGCTTGGGGGAATTTCTGTCGCTAAGCAAACCATGGCACCCAATGACCAGCGGTGGTCGATCAACCGGCGGCAAATGGAGATACCCTTCAAGCGAATAGTTATCGGATAAAAATCTGATTTCTTCTACAATCGGCTTTTTGTTAGAATTGACCATGTCTCTTGTTTGAGGTAAGTTTAAGGTGTTATGTAATAATATTAAAATATAAAAAATTAATAAATAAAAGTAGTTATAATATAAAATATAAACTTATACTTTATATAAGGATTGTTTACTATCCACTAGCCGGTTAAACAT
>JASFIU010000569.1:0-3200 GCA_050122495.1 Desulfobacterales bacterium
CGGGTTTATTGGATCACCGGCAATGAATTTTCTGGCGGCCCGGCTGAGTTCAGATGGAAAGTCGATTGAAATCCCGGGCGGTATCCAAATCCCTGTGGACAGCGGCGGTCTGCCCGATTACGGCGGCAAACAGGTTACCCTGGGAATTCGACCCGAACACTTTGAGCTCACCGAGCAAAAAGAAGACGCCATGCATCTTCGGGTGAATCATGTGGAGCTTCTGGGTGCGGATACGCTCGTTCACGGCCACTTAGGAGATGAAAAAACGTTATTGACGGTCCGCCTGCCTGATATCTATCATTTCAAAAAAGGTTCAACACTTTCGTTGCGTGTTTCACCGGAAAAATTGCATTTATTTAATATGGAATCAGGCAGCCGGATTCAAAATTGACTAAAGTTATCTGTTATTCGCTATTTGTTAATCGTTTAAAGGGAATGACAAACTTTGGTTGATTTTACTTTTTTTTAGGCATACAATATTGGATAAGGCTAAAGTGAAGAATTGATCATTAATTGGAGAATTATAAAACTTATTAAAAATTGAAAAATATAAAAATTTATTTAGAAGTAACGCACAAGGACTGGATAAATTACGGTCTTTTTTTTTAACCTTTTATTTTGAAGCCTACTAATTTAGATAACCGATACCTAAAAACTATTCGAGTTGTATGAAACCCTGTCGAATACGACGGGGTAAATTTTTAGGATGTGACCGGTCGATTTTTAGGTATTATTTATGAATCATTTTTTTGGAACTGAAAAATTCAAACCGCCCTGGTTTATTGCTCATCGGGGATATCGGGCCCGGTATCCCGAAAACACCCTGGTGGCGTTTCAAGCGGCCCTGGATGCCGGCGTTCAGATGATCGAACTGGATGTGGCGCTGAGCCGCGACCGCAAACTAGTTGTCATCCATGATGCAACCCTGGAGCGCACCACCAATGGGCAGGGTGCGGTTCGTGAACACACGTTAGCGCAGCTAAAACAGCTGGACGCCGGGAGGTGGTTTCACCCCCGATTTGCCGGAGAACACCTGCCGGAATTATCTGAAGTGCTGGATCTGGCAGATGGCCAGGTGTTGATTAATATCGAAATCAAGCCGCATGCCTATGAACCCCACCATCCAGTGGATGCCGTTGAAAGACAAACTATAGAACTTGTCTGCTGCCGAAATATTGAAGAGCGCGTATTAATTTCCAGTTTTGATTTAAACCTCCTGAAACATATTACAACCCTCGAACATGCACCTGCGCTGGGGCTGATCTCAAGAAATCCGGCTGACAGGCAAACGCTCGAAAATTGCAAACAGCTCAACGCAGTATCCTGGCATCCCAACCATCAAATCCTTACCCCCGACCAGGTCAAAACGATGCACGCACATGATATTCGTGTTTTTCCATATAATGCAGACACAAGCGAAGAAATTGCACGCGTGCTCGAGATGGATGTCGACGGTGTCATCAGCAGCGACCCCCTCCTACCAAACTAAGAAAAAACTTATAGATCGGTGTCAGACGTCTCCAGAAAATCAAAGGCCGCAGCAAGTAAGAAAGCGAATGGTTGTAAACCTTTTTTAATATGTGCTGCAGATCTCGCCCCCCGAGTAATTTCACAATGGCCGAATTCTGACTGTCCAGCATTTTAACCAACTTTTCATAACCATCGTTGGATAATCTTTCAAACAAAAATCGGTTGGTACGCGACACGGCCATCGGTTTCAGCATATCCGCCTGCCACCGACGGTCATAGTCATCATTTTCAATGATGCTCCGGGCGGCATGGTATCCGGATTTGAGTGCATAGATCATTCCGAAACCGGCCAGACAGTCCTGAAAACCGGCAGCTTCTCCAATGAAGCATTGATTGTTTTTTCTGGCATTTTTTAGGAAATACAGGCTGCCCGGAGCCGCAAATCGGTGGGTCACGGTCGAAATCTTAAAATCCAATATTTCCTCAAATCGTTTCACGGTAAGATTGAAACGCGACCGATGCTCCTTACTTTCTGCCGGATTAATGGAGGCAATCTCTCCGATGTTGTCGTTGACGATAAAATACGAGTAGATTCCAAGTGACAGTCGGTCATCAAAGAGGGTGATGGCTTTATCCGGATGGTCAAACGGAAAGGTGATGCCGGTGACGATAAAAGTCGGCTCTTTTATGCCGGTGGCGATAATATCAGCTTCCGCCGCATCCAGCTCCGATCGAAAAATAATCGGTATTCCGGCAGCGATTGCCTGCTTTTGGAGAGCATGATCAATCGCATCTTCCGACGGCCCTCTTTTTAGCAGATACATCAATGGTTGGGATGATCTTTTGAGGCATTTATTTAATGAAGGACTTATGAATTCCAGCGAATGCCAGGGTTTTATGTAAAAATCGGTTTGAATATTTAGATTCTGCAAGATCGCGAGGGCATCATCTTCAAACGTCCAGTTCTCCAGAAACTGAAAATCGTTGGTGTGCTTGCCGCAAAACCGTTTGCGCTCGTGAACTTCAACATCCACCCCTGCACGTTTCAAATTAATCGCTGCGGTCAATCCGGAAAGACCCCCGCCTAAAATTCTTATCGTTTTCATAATTTAAATCCAGGAAGAATTTTATAAAGAAGACCGGTTACCGGAAAAATAATGCCACCTGGGATCAAACGGCTAGCTTCATTGAATTTTGACTCAATCAGATCAAAAATTCTATACAAAAAATCCCAACCGGCTTCAAGATCTAAGCTCGCTCGGATTAATTTTTGGCTTTCTGCTTCTATCTCGAATCTTTCCATAACGATATGTTTTCTTGACACCCGGTGTTAGCCGCTTTATCCTTGATCCTGAAATTTAGGAAGCAATGTGTCACCAAAGGGAAATATCCATGAAAACAATTATCGAACCGTTTAAAATTAAATCTGTCGAGCCCCTGCGCTTTACCACCCACAAAGAACGCGAAGCCATCCTGGCCGATGCCGGTTTCAATCTTTTCAATATCCATGCGGATGACGTGCTCATCGATCTGTTGACCGACAGCGGCACTTCAGCCATGAGTGCCCACCAGTGGGGCGGCATGATTGAAGGCGATGAAGCCTATGCTGGCTCCAACAGCTTTTACCGCCTGGAACAAACGGTAAAGAATCTAACCGGATTTCGCCATTTGATTCCCACTCACCAGGGACGCGCGGCCGAAAAAATTTTGTTCAACATCGTCGGTGGAGA
>JASFIU010000570.1:0-3195 GCA_050122495.1 Desulfobacterales bacterium
TTATCATCGCTTGAATGATCGTTTCGGAAATATCAGTCGCGACAATTTCGACGTAAAAGGGGCCGTGCGTGAAGAATATGGCGTTTTGGGTTTGATAGGCATGTTGCCCCAGGTCAAGTGTGCGAGCATCTTCCCGTCGCTGGGCACTGAATACGGAAAACGAATTTTGTGCGGATTGCATATCATAGACGAAAACTTCCATCCACGCATCTCCAGCGGCTTCATTGGTGAATCGCTGGCTGTGGAGGCGGAGGAAGCCGGCCGACAAGTACAATTCAGCCTTACCGTTAATTTTGTCAGAAAGGGTTGCAGCATCGAAGGTTTCCAATGGGCTCAGCGGTGACTGGCCGGATGGTAACGATATTAATTGCTTTTTATCGGAAGTCGATGGGGCAGCTTCGATTTTACCTTCGACGGGTATAGCGGAAGACATTTGTTGAACCGCCGGATTATAGCTAAACTGAACCCAGAAAACACCGGCGGAGATGACTGCCAGGACGCCCAGTATGATCAGACTCAGAAAGGTTTGTTTTGAGGCTGTATTTGTTCTAACTTTTAAACTCACGTAATCCTCGGATCATCGCACAGCATCGGCCCATTAATTCACTATGATGAAAAAGAAATTTATGATGGCTGAAAAACTTTGCGGTGCCATTTACGATTGCAGGAATTTTGATGGGATGCTTTAGATTGTGTTTTAAATAGTGACCCATAATAGAAAATAATGCGCCATGTGTCAATGGGGGGATAGGCCACATTGTGGCAGCGCCTAATTTCAGCCCAAACCAATCCTGCAAGCGGCCAAATCATTTGCCGAATCTTGCTGTTGCTGCGAGAGCCCGATTGAATCCCTTAAAGGGTTCGCGAAGCGGGGCAAGATTCAGGTCTTAACTTGACCCGATAGACTGAGGTCTTATTGTATTGTAAATTAGATCGGACTTAAAACGGAGCACCCCTTTAAATTAGGAGGCTGATATGGATATTAACGCTTACTGTAACACACTGGAAAAACAATTCGCGGATTGGAGAGCGAAGCTTGCCGATGTGATTCACATCGTTGACGAGCTGCCCGAGGGCGAAAAAGAGGCCGTTTACCCGTCCATTCGCGGTTTACATTCAATTATGGCAGAAATCGATTCTGAAGTTGAGTTGTTAAAAACGGCATGCCCGCCCGACTGGTCACCGAACCGGCAAACCATTGATGCGAAAATGGCTGAACTGCAGCAGACCCTCAAAAATCTATCCAAAAATATCGGTGGTCCGGTGATTCCCGATTCTCTGGCATGGGTATCGAAATAGGGCTAATTATTGCAACTTTTCTTTTCTAATTGAGGCAATCGACCCGTATTGTAGCAAAATTAATTGCGGATTTCAGATCGCGGATTGCGGATTTAAATATCGAACTTGTCGCGTATTAGAAATCCGCAATCCGCAATCCGCATTCCGAAATCCTATTATGCCAACTCATAAAAGACAATCCCTGCTTTGCCCCGGCTGCAAAAAACTTATCAGCGTGTCTGAGAAGCGCTGTCCCTATTGCGGTACGGCACACCCGTCCGCCTGGTGGAAGAATAATATCTGGACCCGCGGATTTAATGACCCTTATGTGTTGATCAAATCAATTATCGGCGTCAACGTCGGTATTTACTTGCTTTCCTTGCTGTTGAATCTAAAGGGCCCGGGGTCAGCCATGAATCCGCTGACCTTCTTGTCACCTTCGGGGCAGAGCCTCGAGTTGCTGGGTGCAACCGGGAAAGTTCCAATTGATGTCTACCACCGCTATTGGACGCTGATCTCGGCCAATTATCTGCACGGCGGTATCCTGCATATTTTCTTTAATATGGCGGCCTTTCGGCAGCTTGGTTTGCTGGTTGCACGGGAATATGGTGTTTATCGAATGTTTACCATCTATGCCCTGGGCGGGGTCATCGGTTTTCTGGTCTCCTATCTGGCTTCGGTTCCATGGACCATTGGCGCTTCTGCGTCGGTATGTAGCCTGGCAGGTGCCTTACTTTACTACGGTAAGAGCCGGGGAGGCGTCTACGGACGCACGATATACAAGCAAATCGGCGTCTGGGTCATCCTTCTTTTTATTTTCGGCCTGATTGTGCCGATGATCAACAACTGGGGGCACGGCGGCGGCATTGCCGCGGGAATCGGTCTGGGTTTTTTGCTGGGGTACCAGGAGATTAAAAAAGAGAACATCTTCCATAAACTGCTTGCCGGCGGCTGTGCGGCATTAACCCTTTTAATCCTGGGATGGGTTGTTCTGTCGGGATTATATAATCGCTTTGCCTAATTTTACTGCCACCATTGAAAGAAATGATGCACCGGTCCATGTCCGTGGCCTATTTTATAGGCCGCACCTGCCGCGATGGAATGATTCATAAAGGTTTTGGCTTTTTGAACGGCGTTTTCAACATCGTTGCCTTTGGCCATATAGCTTGCAATCGCCGATGATAGCGTACAGCCGGTTCCGTGGTTGTTGCGGGTCTCGATGCGGTCGGCCTCCAAACTCACAAAGCGGCCTACCTCGGCAAGGAAAAGAAGATCGGTGCTTTTGCGTTCATCCCCGTGCCCACCTTTAATCAGGACGCTGCGACTGCCGCATTTGGCGAGGGTTTCGGCGGCGTTCTCGATATCGCTCCATTGGGTTAACGGCATTCCGCATAAAACCGAAGCTTCGGGTATGTTGGGCGTGACCACATCGGCTAGGGGCATCAAATGCGTTTTGATGGCCTCGATGGCATCGTCCTGCAGGAGTTTATCCCCGCTCTGGGCCACCATGACCGGGTCCAGCACGATTTTTCGGGCGTCGTGTTTTGTTAACGCTTGCGCCACCGCCTCGATCAGTTCGGCTGAGTACAGCATCCCGATTTTAATGGCATCGGCACCGATATCGCTCAGTACCGCTTCAATCTGTTGCACTGCAAACGCCGGGGGAACAGCATGGATTGCGTTGACACCCTGTGTATTTTGAGCGGTCAGGGCCGTTATGACCGACATGCCGTAACAGCCAATGGCGGAAAAGGTTTTAAGATCCGCCTGAATACCGGCGCCGCCGCCGCTGTCGGAACCGGCGATGGTCAGGACTTTGCTATATTGTCTGAGAGAGTTCTGCTTTTTAGATTGTTCATTCATCTTCTTTAGCCTTGAAATGATCCCATCCCATCGGGGATAGGGGTTTTGTTTTTC
>JASFIU010000571.1:0-3193 GCA_050122495.1 Desulfobacterales bacterium
TAAAACCGTGCAACTATTTTTGCATTGTAAATGTGTTTATCGATTGTCTAACTAACCGATATAAAAGGGCTTCTTTTAAACCTTCGTCATATCCGGTCAACATGTGTTGCACCCTTCTTTGAAGTTTATACTCGCCTGAATTCAAGCCAATTCACCGACTGCCAAAATTCATCTGGAAATTAATCTAAACGTGTTCGATCAAAGAATATCAAGGATAATAACTAGTTATTGTTATCACGCCGACCGCATTTTTTCCTCCCTGAATTAATTTTTTCTGCCACGCTATTTTAAAATTGCGATCTGGTATGCCCTTTGCTCTTCTTTGCAGGCAAAAGACAACATGACTAGAAGTGGCTTCAAAACCTCAGATCAGGTTTAAGGGCAAGGCGTCAGGCCGGACGGGAAAGCGCAGCATACGTGGGTATGTGAGCATTTACCGGAGGCCTGCAACGCAGCCATTGGACCTTAGATGGGGTTTTGAAACCACTTCTAGTAGAACTTGGACCCATTAACATGGCGGAACTAATTTCCAGAAACCCCAAAAAAGCACAAGCGGAGAATTAAAATGCAAAAGAAAACTTCAGAAAAATATTATGCAGGCATTGATGTCGGTTCGGTCAGCCTGAACTGTGTGGTCATCAATTCGGACGGGGACATTGTTTTTGAATTTCCGTATCAGCGTCACTTTGGAAAAACGAATGAAGCGATCTCGGACCTTTTAGAGAATTTGTTTGATGGGTTCGGAGAGCGCCATATTCGATCGATTGCCTTCACCGGAAATCACGGCAAGACGCTGGCCGAAAAACTGGGCGCCTTTTATGAATTTGAGACCATCAGCCAGGTTCTGGGAGTCCTTCACATCCACCCCGAGGCCCGCAGTCTCATCTGTATGGGCGGACAGGATACCGCTTTATTTCAAATCCGTCACGATGACGGTGGCTGGGAGCTCGAAAGCTTCAATGCCAACGGGCCCTGTGCTTCCGGCACCGGATCCTTTATCGATCAGCAGGCCGAGCGCCTGGCAACATCGCTATACGAAAAAAACAAGGAAACGTCTCAAAGTCATATTGACCGGATTTTAAATGACTTCATTCGCCTGGGCCTCAAAAGCAAAAAAACCGCCAACGTGGCCTGCCGCTGCACCGTTTTTACCAAGTCCGATATGATTCATCTTCAGAACAAGGGCGAAAAGCTTGAAGACATCATATACGGTCTGCATGCCGGCAACGCCAGAAACTACGTCAGTACGATCGTCTCCAACCAGAAGCTTGAAGATCCGATCGTATTTGTGGGCGGACTGTCTAAAAATGAATTACAGGTAAACGCGTTTAAAACCTATTACCCCAATCTGATCGTGCCGCCGTACAACACATCGACCGGCGCGCTCGGCGTGGCCTTAAAAGCACTTGAGTTAAAAAAAGAAGATACCTTTGGTCCGGCCGATTTAAAAGAGGCCAACCTTTGCGGAGACAGCGCGGTTCCGAAAGCCCCCAGGCTGGTTTTGAAAAAAACGAATATGCCGGACTCCCGGCAGCCCGACAGAAAATTTCTGGCGATCAGAACCCGGGCTTACCTCGGCATCGATATCGGCTCAACCACCACTAAATACGCCTTGATAGATGAAAACCATAATTTAATCCACAAAAGCTATGTGCACACCCGGGGCAAGCCAATCGAAGTGACCCAGACACTCTTAAAGCACATCACGGATGAAGTGGGAAACAAAGTTGACATCATGGGAGTGGCCACGACCGGTTCGGGGCGATATGTCGTCGGTGATTTTTTAAATGCGGATTTAACCATTGATGAGATCACGGCCCATGCCCGCGGGGCGGTCGAAATTGATCCGGAAGTAGACACCATTTTTGAAATCGGCGGCCAGGACTCCAAATACATTTCGCTGGTCAACGCCAACCCTCTCGATTTCGACATGAACAAAGTTTGTGCTGCCGGCACCGGCAGCTTCCTGCATGAACTGGCGAATAAATATGGAATCAATATTGTCGGTGAATTTCAGGATATTGCGCTTTCTGCTGAGGCCCCGGTCAAACTCACCGATCGGTGCACCGTCTTTATGGAATCCGATCTGGTCTCCTATTACCAGAAAGGCACTTCGCGACAGGATCTGATGGCCGGTCTTTGCTATGCCATTGTGCATAATTACTTAAACCGTGTTGTCGGTAAGAGAAAAATCGGCCGGCGGGTTATGTTTTTAGGGGGCCCCTCTTTGAATAAAGGCGTGGTCGCTGCCTTTGAAAATGTTCTGGACCAAGACATGCTGGTTCCGCTTCACCGGGAAGTGCTCGGCGCCTATGGAGCGGCTATCTGTGTTCGGCAAAAATTGCAAACCGAAGGCAAAGAGCGCAGCGCTTTCAGAGGGATGCGCAGTGCCATTGACGACCGCATGAATTTCAATGAGAAAGTCTGCCGCGCAGATCCCAATTGCCATAATCAGTGCAAGCTTAAAATCTATCGATTCGACGACCGGCGCAGTATCTGGGGGGGCGAATGCGGGCGCTACGAGTTGGCCCGAAACCGAAGCAAAGGCAAAGACGATTATTTTAAACTCAGACGGATGCTGTGGGAAACCCACATGGCCGGTGCGTACACCGAGCTTGAAGATGAGCCGTTAATGGAAATTGACGGCCGCCCGACCATCGGGATGCAGCGGGCGCTTTACGGTCAGCATACGGCCATTCTGTGGGCGCATTTTTTCGACCGGCTCGGATACCGCCTGGTGCTCACACCGCCAACCAACGCGAATATTTCCAAAAAAGGAATTGAGATGGCCGTTGACGGCGTCTGCTATCCCGTAAAAGTCTCCTATGGTCACATCGCACAGCTGGCCGGAAACACGAAATATCTTTTTATCCCCAGCCTGATCAAAATGTCTACCCCGAAGCCTTCAGAGACCGGATTTTACTGCCCCATGGTTCAGAGCAATTCATATATGGTCCGCATGGCCCTGGGCCTGGACCGGGCAGGGATTTTAAATCCGGTCATTCATCTGAAGTACGATCCCGATACCCTTGCGATGGAAATATACCGTCAAATGGGTCCCAGCCTGGGCTTGTCCAAAGGATCGATAAAACAGGCCTGGCACCATGCACTCGAACGACAGAGGCAATTCGTCGCCGACATGCATCAACAGGGAAGCAAAATTCTTCGCAATCTGGATTCCGATGAACCCATC
>JASFIU010000572.1:0-3185 GCA_050122495.1 Desulfobacterales bacterium
AAAGATGTTGCAGCCGGCAAAATGGGGCATACCACTCGGGAGGTCGGCGATTTGGTAGCAAAGTACATCGAGGAAAACTGTTAGCAAAGATAAAGGTTTCAGGTTTCGGGTTTCAGGTGTCAGGTAACAGATGACAGAAAACGGAAAACAGTCTGCCCTTTGTCATCTGTTCTCTGCACGCTTTACTTCACTGACACCTGAATCCCGCCGCGGCGGGAACACCTGAAACCATAGATATTGAAAAGTTTCATAATATATTTGTGAGGCAAGACACGACTTAGTTTTAGTCTCCTGAATGATTAAAACTATTATTTAGAGGGGATTTAACATGGCTCAGAAAAAGATAAACATTGCGGTTGCCGGAGCCACGGGTGCTGTCGGAAACCAGATGATTCAATGTTTGGAAGAAATGAATTTCCCGGCCCATTCGGTACAATTGCTGGCCTCGAGTCGTTCTGTTGGGCGCCAGTTAAGATATAAGGGCGACCTGATCGATGTAAAAGAACTGAAGGAGGATTCCTTTAAAGGTATCGATATCGCACTTTTTTCCGCCGGCGGCGGGACCAGTGAAACATTTGCTCCCTGTGCCGCCAAAGATGGCTGCGTGGTTATTGATAACTCAAGCGCCTGGCGCATGGATCCCCAGGTTCCGCTGGTGGTGCCCGAGGTCAATTCCCACGCCATTGCCCAGCATGCTGCAAAAGGCATCATCGCCAATCCGAACTGCTCCACGATCCAGATGGTGGTAGCGCTGCATCCGATCCACCAAAAATACGGCATTAAGCGAATCGTGGTTTCCACCTATCAGGCGGTATCGGGAACCGGCAAGAAAGCAGTTGATGAACTCTTTGATCAATCCCGTGCGATGATTAATTTTTTGGACTATGAGAATAACGTCTACCCGCATCGCATCGCATTTAATTGTCTGCCCCATATCGATGTGTTTCTGGATAACGGGTATACCAAAGAAGAAATGAAAATGGTCAATGAAACCCGCAAGATTATGGAGGACGATTCCATCGCCGTCACGGCAACAACGGTTCGCGTGCCCGTATTTTTCGGTCACTCCGAATCCGTAAATATCGAAACGAATGAACCCGTATCCGCTGACGATGTCAAGGCATTGTTGGAAAATTCGCCAGGCGTTAAAGTGATGGACGATCCTCAGAAGAATCTGTATCCGCTGGCCACCGATGCCGCCGGACAGGATTTAACGCTGGTGGGGCGGATCCGCAATGATGAATCCATCCCCAATGGTATCAATATGTGGATTGTGGCGGACAATATCAGAAAGGGTGCAGCCACCAACACGGTGCAGATTGCCCAAATTTTGGCAGATGAATATCTATGACAATTGAGGAATTCGGTAATTGAATAACCAATAACTATAACAAATGCATTGAGCGACGAGCGCTCAATGCGATCTGGAGTATCAAATTGGATCGAATCCCGGTAACCCAACAAGGGTTTGAAGCGCTTAAAAAAGAGCTTGAAAAATTAAAGAGAGTTGAGCGCCCTCAAAACATAAAGGCGATTGAAGAAGCACGTGCCCACGGTGACTTAAGCGAAAATGCAGAATATGCTGCCGCCAAGGATCGTCAGGGGTTCATTGAAGGGCGTATTAATGATCTGGAATTTAAACTGGCAAACGTGGATGTTATCGAAACCGACAAACTTCCCAAGGATCGAGTTGTTTTCGGCAGTAAAGTTGTTCTTGAAAATATCGAAACCGGTGAAGATGTCATCTACCAGCTGGTGGGGCCGGATGAGTCGGACATTGAAAACGGCCGCATTTCCATATCCTCGCCTCTCGGAAAAGCGATTATCGGCAAAAAACCGGGTGCTGAGCTTACCCTGCAGGTGCCCGGCGGCAAACGCAGTTACGAGTTGCTGGAGATATTGTAAACTGTTTGATTGGTTCGATTGGTTTAATTGGTTTTATTTGTTGAGTTCCGAAATGATCACCCTTGCAGAGATGCAACCAATTAGACCAATGAAACAAATAAAACAAACCAAACATTTTTAATGGAGGTTTTTTCGTGGCACGAATTACGATTGAGGATTGTCTAAAAAGGGTTACCAATCGATTTTTATTGGTTAACATGGTGGCCAAGCGCGTGCGACAGATCCGGGAAGGTTCGGATTACCTGGTCAGTTCACCCAAGAATGAAGATATTGTTGTCGCCCTGCGCGAGGTTGCCGCCGGTAAAATAGTAAAGGTGGAATCAGAAGAAAAAGAGGGACAAGAAACGTAAATCAACATTCCAACATTCCCTCCGGGCTTAGTTTTTTTCAGACCGGAGTCTAACTGGGGCGCAGCCCCTGGTTTGAGCCCCTTGCAAAGCAGAAGTTCAAAATATAAAGCGCTGAACCGGGATGTCGGTAAAGCCTTACACCGTTATGAAATGCTGGAGGACGGCGATCGAATTGTTGTGGGGCTGTCCGGCGGGGCCGATAGTCTGACGATGATGTGGATGCTATCCGAACGCCAGGCGCGCATTCCGATAAATTATGAATTGTTTGCGGTCCACATTGATGCCGGATTTGCAGGCAGCTTCAGCGAATCCCTTGAAACCTATTGTGAAAATCAAGGATTGGCCCTTCGGGTTGAGCATACCGACTACGGCGTCCTGGGACACAGTTCAATCAACCGTGAAAATCCCTGTTTTTTATGCTCCCGGCTGCGCAGAAAACGTCTCTTTGAAATCGCCGATGAGTTGGCCTGCAACAAACTGGCCCTGGGGCATAACAAAGATGACATCATCGAGACGCTTTTTTTAAACATCTGCTATTCAGGCGAAATCAGTACCATGGTTCCTTCTCAGCCGTTTTTTGAGGGAAAGTTTACCGTGATCAGACCTTTGGCCTTTGCTGATGAAAAGCTGATAAGAGACTTCGCCCGGGAGCAAAATTTTCCCGACTTTGTCAACCCGTGCCCCTCGGCAAATAATTCGAAGCGTCAGGAAATAAAAGCCACATTAAACCGTCTCTACCGTACCAATAATAAAATCAAAGGCAACATTTTCAGAGCCATGAGCCGTGTGAGACCGGATTATCTGCTCAAGTAGAAGATTGGATCATGAAGGACACCCAGAATCAGCGCGATTACCGCAACATCCCTATTGATAAAGTCGGCATCAAAAATTTGCGGTACCCGATCACCGTCCGCGATCGCCGTGAAGGAT
>JASFIU010000573.1:0-3182 GCA_050122495.1 Desulfobacterales bacterium
TAGCCGGCTTCTTTGAGACCGTCGATTTCACCCTGGGACCAAAGCCCGGCATAAAAGTCAAACTCCAGGCCCATGGGCTTGCTGGCGGCATTGCCGACAATCAGCTCACCATCCTCGATAAATATCGTAATGTTATCCAGCACATGGGCCAGGGCTTTGGCCCGTCTCAGAATCATGGGCTCGCCTTCGGTGCGCTTGAATGATACCGTCAGGAGGCGGCTTTTTTCGATACACAGAGGATAACGTTCAACTTCAAGACTGTTTCTCAATTTTTGAATTCTGGTATTCATTTTGCGAAACGCTTTTTAAAATCGTTTATATTGAGTTCTCATTCTGTTCGAATGATGCGCGAATTTCGCGTTTTAAAATTTTGCCGGCCGGCGATTTCGGGAGCTCGTCGACAAACAATATTTTCTTGGGTGCCTTGTAAGAGGCAATCTGTGCTTTGCAGAAGCTGATTAAATCCGCTTCCGAGCACGTCTGGCCCTGTTTTATTTTGACAAAGGCCGTGACCGCCTCCCCGTATTCGCTATGGGGCATTCCCACCACAGCGCACTCTTCAACGGTCTCGTGGGTGTAAAGAATTTCTTCTACCTCGGTGGGAAAGACATTCAAGCCGCCGCTAATAATTACATCCTTGATTCGGTCGACGATATACAGGTAACCGTCTTCGTCCAAGCGGCCGACATCTCCGGAATATAGCCAACCGTTTCGTAATACCTTGTTCGTCTCTTCAATCTTGTTGAAGTAGCCCTTCATGATGTTGGGGCCGCGAATGATGATCTCGCCGGTTTCTCCGGGAGGCACTTCGTTATTTTCATCGTCCACAATTTTGACTTCAACAACTCCCGCCGGGGTACCCACCGATCCGACTTTGTGATGGTAAAGGTGGTTGAATGTAACCAGAGACGACGACTCGGTCATTCCGTAGGCTTCATGGATGATCAGGTTGAATTTTTCCTGCCACTGGCGCACGATTTCAGAGGCCATGCTGGTGGCCGCTGAGAAGCAATAATTTAGCGAAGTCAGATAGTTATGGCTATTTTTAGTGTTCAGCAACCGGATGAAAACGGTAGGAACCGAATAAAAGCGTGTAATCTTATCCGTTTGGATAGAGGAGAGCACTTCGTCCATATCAAAGCTCTTGTGCAACACCAGGGTGCCGCAGCCATAAAGCGTCGAATTCATGATATGATTGGCACCGAACACATGGTTTAACGGCATAAAGCATAGCGCAACATCATCTGAAACCGCGCGCTCGTGATAGCAGACGTTTTGGGCCGTATATAAAATGTTGCGGTGGGTCAGCATCGCGCCTTTAGGCGTGCCGGTGGTGCCGCCGGTAAAAAGGATGACACATTCATCTTCCGGGCTGCAGTCGGCGGGGGCAAAGGGTTCATTTTCGGTTGAGCTGGTTTTAAAGATTGAAGCGAGATTCGGGTCGTTTTCCCACACAAGGATATCTTTGGCCATCGGAATCGTTAGCCGCTCGGGGACTTGGGGCAGAAGTTCATCACAGGTAATCAACAAAGAGACCTGGGAATCATTCAGCAAATGCTCAATTTCCTTTTGTTTATAAGCGGCGCTCACACAAACCGTAACAGCGCCAAGGCGGATGATGCCGTAATACGCCGCTACCCACTCCGGGCAGTTGGGCATATAAATGGCGATGTGATCCCCGCGGCCCATACCTTTTTCGCTCAGATAAAAGGCGACCCGGTCTATCGCGCATTTAAGGCGTTCGTATGTGTAGCGCTTGCTGTTGTAGACCAAAGCAGCCTTATCTGCGAAGTTTAGGGCGCCCCGATCGATAATTCTGGAAAGATTCATAGCTCATCCTTTAGCGCAAATTACTAGATTTCAAGAACACGACTTGGCGAAAAAAAATCTTTGATTTAGATGAGAAACCATTTAAATTGGCTGGATGTGTCAAGTTTACCAATAAATACACCTTCAATTGCCTAAACCAAGATAGGGCTATAAATTTTGTTAATTCAAATAAAATAAGTAGTTTAAGCTATTAAGACGATAAAATTATAAAATTTTTCTTGATTGGTCTTACATTAAATGTTAGTCAATAAACTTGTCAAGATTAAATTTGAATTCATCTGAATCCTTTTTTTTCGAACTTTTAATTTGAGGCTTTAAAATGGGTCAATTTAGATCGGTTAGACAATCCCGTGTTTCCGAAGCGGTGCTCGCGCAGCTCAAGGAAGCCATATTGCTGGGGCACTTCAAATCCGGAGAAAAACTGCCTTCTGAAAGAGAGTTAACCGAAGAATTTCAAGTCAGTCGCGGCGTTATTCGGGAAGCAATCCGCGCTCTGGAAATTACAGGATTTGTCGTTTTGCGACAAGGTCCCACTGGCGGAGCCTTTGTCACGAATTTATCCTTTGACCATGTTGGCAACGCCTTCCTGGATCTTTTTCTGGCAAACAAAGTTTCCATTCCGGAATTAGCCCATGTGCGTTATTATGTTGAACCCGAAGTCGCGCGCCTGGCCGCACTGAATGCCACCGAAGAAGACAAGAAACGCCTGGAAGAAGCTCAAGAAGCAGAATTTCTGCCGGTTACGTCTGCAACAACTCGTATTAGCCAGCTGCAAAGAGTACATCATATAATCGCTGAGTCATGCCAAAATCATTTCTTTGAGGCCATTGCCAAATCCATGATGCGACTCACCTATGAGATTGTTGAAGCCGTTGAGCCGGATCATCAAGCTTTGCATATGCCGGGCGAGCATCAGGAGATTATCGAAGCGGTGATCAACGGAAATGCTGATCGAGCCAAGGCGGCCATGAAAAAACATTTGGAAAAGTTCCGCGACAATCTGATGAATATGGAAGCAGCCTATCGTCAAAAAATAGCGAAAACAGCTTTAGGGTAGGCCTCGTTTTCAAGGCCTATCTGACCACCCGAAGACGAAATATTCCCGCACACACAAATCATCACGACAGGATGGGAAAGTTTTTAACACCCGATAATTTTTCCTTTTCAAACCTTTTCCATAGATGTTAAGGAATGGCGTTGCGAGAATTCATCTGAGACAGGAAGGACCGGTATGGGAATGGCAAAAGAGGGAATCACTTTTTTAGACGACACCCGCGATTCGAAAATGCTAATGCAGGTTGCTTTAGGGCAGGAGGAGGCCGACCTGACCATCGTGAATGCAAAACTTGTCA
>JASFIU010000574.1:0-3176 GCA_050122495.1 Desulfobacterales bacterium
CCGCAAAATTTCGCCAAAAGTGGAAGTCGCCGGACGGATATTGTTGACATACTCGCTGAGCAAGTTTTGCTCATCCTCGATTTCGAGCCGTTTGATGGAAAGGCCGATGCGCCTTTCTTCGGTATTGATGTTCATGACTCTGGCGGTAATGACATCACCTACCTTGAATTTTTCCATCGGTGACTTTATTTTTTCTTTACTGATTTCCGATATGTGGACCAGGCCTTCAATCCCTTCTTCCAGCTCGACAAAGATACCGAAATCCGTCAAATTGGTAATGGTTCCGGTTATTTCCTTGCCGACTTCATATCGTTCGACCACCGACTGCCAGGGATCAGCCTGTAATTGTTTGATGCCGAGGGAAAACCGCTCGTTTTCTTTTTCAATATCCAGCACGATGGCCTGAACAACATCACCTTTTTTATAAAGCTCGGAAGGGTGCTTGATCCGTTTGGTCCATGAAATATCGGAGATGTGAACCAGCCCGTCAATACCTTCATCAATACCGATAAAAAGCCCAAAATCCGTAATATTTTTTAATTTGCCCTCGATGGTGGTGCCGATTGGATATTTCTCGCTGATCACATCCCATGGATTCGGAACAACCTGTTTCATTCCCAGCGAAATCCGCCGGCTTTCCGGTTTTATATCCAGGACAATCGCTTCCACCTCGTCTCCGACCGAAACCACCTTGGAGGGATGCCTGATTTTGCGCGTCCAGGACATTTCAGACACATGGATGAGTCCCTCAATGCCCTCTTCAAGCTCTATAAATGCACCGTAATACGTAAGACTTACGACCCTTCCCGTCACGCGGGAACCGACGGCATAATTTTCCGCAGCCATGGACCAGGGATCCTCGGTCAGTTGTTTCATTCCCAAAGAGACCCTCTCGTTTTCCAGATCCAGATTTAAGATCTTGACGGTGATCGGATCGCCGATTGAAAAAAGTTCTGAAGGATGTTTCACCCGTCCCCAGGATATATCGGTAATGTGAAGCAGCCCGTCAACGCCTCCGAGATCCACGAATACGCCATATTCGGTAATATTTTTAACGATGCCCTCAATGACCTTGCCCTCTTCGATGGTGGCCAGGGTGGTGCTGCGTTTCTCTTCGAGTTCTTTCTCTAAAATCGCCCGCCGGGATAAAACGATATTGCTGCGTTTGCGGTTGTATTTTAAAATCTTGAAATCAAACTCTTTGCCGACCATTTCATCGAGATTCCGAATCGGTCGCAGATCGGCCTGGGATCCGGGTAAAAACGCCGGGACGCCGATATCCACTGAAAACCCACCTTTCACCCGGTTGGTAATCGTACCCTTGACGGTACCTTCTTCATCATAGGACGTTTTAATCGATTCCCAGATCTTTATATTGGCGGCTTTATCCTTAGACAACAGCACGCGCTCATCCTCATCGTCCCACCATTCGACCATGACCTCGATGGCATCTCCGACCTTGGCTGTGATGTTACCGTTTTCATCTAAGAATTCTTGAATCCGTACCTGACCTTCAGATTTATATCCGATGTCGATCAATACCTGATCTTTATCTATGGAAATGATCCTGCCGGTGACCACTTCTCCCTCGGCAAAGCGTTTAAAACTCTCTTCGTACATATCCATCACGCTTTCCATGCTGTCACCCGCACCTTTGGAAGTATCTTCTGATGAATCTGCCGTTGATGGTTGGGCTTTGGTTTCCTCATCTTGCGGTTTACTTTCAGTTTTCATTTGCCCGGTAGCCGGATCATCGGCAACTTCAGTTTGGTCTTCGTTTTGAGTGTCATCCTTGTTAGTTTCGTCAACCATGAATAATTAGTCCCCCTTAGCCTATTTTATTGCAGCCAGGCCGAGCCTTGGCACAATCTTGTATTTCTAACAGAATGGAAAAAAAATGCAATCCTTTATTTAAATTTTTATTAAAATGGGTAGAATTGGCGCATGTTTATTAGGAATGAATACTGTTTTCAATTAAGATCAAAATCTTTTATCAATGTGCGACACCATTAAATCAACCACCTTCTCAACAGATAATTCGCTGGAATCAATCCGGATTGCATCCTCGGCCGGTTTTAGCGGGGCCAGACTCCGGGTGCTGTCATTTGTATCGCGCTGCTGCATATCCCGTTCAACATCTGTTAACAACTGCCCGGATTCAGCATCGAGCTCCTGGTATCTCCGCAGTGCTCGGGTTTTTGGAGATGCGTCTAAGAAAAACTTAACATCGGCCTCCGGAAAAACGACGGTTCCCATATCGCGACCTTCAAAGACCGCTGCCTTCTTCTGGCCAATATCCTTTTGCACTTCCAGTAAATAGTTTCTAACGACCGATTTGGCTGAAACAGCCGATGCCAGCATGGTAATTTCGGGTGTGCGTATGTGGTCAGAAATGTCGACGTCATTCAAGTAAAGACGCAGCCCCTTGGCTTCCGATTCAAAACGGAGCTGAATTCGGTCACAAAGATCCTGCAGCTCGACTTCATTTTCGGGGTCGACTCCCCGGCGCTTAACTTCATAGGCCACCCCGCGATAAAGGGCGCCGGTATCAATATAACGGTATCCCAGCCGGTCGGCGAGCGCCCGGCTCACCGTAGTTTTGCCGGCCCCCGCCGGACCATCAATCGTAATCAATAGTTTTCTCATAAGTCTTCAGTGGCAAACGTCAAAGTTTGCGAATATCAAATCATGATTTTGGGTTTCAGGTGTCAGGTTTCAGGTGTCAGCAATTAATAAGGTGTCAAGATTCAGTGTTCAAATTTCAGAGCTCAGAAGACAGATGGTGGAAACTGAAAGATTGACACACTATCTGTTTTCTTCCTCCATGATTTGTTTACTGACACCTGACACCTGAAACCTTTAATTTAAATGACCTTTTCAAGCGCCTCTAAAAACCGAATATTTTCCTCATGTTTTCCAATATTTACCCGAATATAGCCCGCATACCCGTAAGATGTCATCGAACGCACGATCACCCCTTGCTTAAGCAGGTTTTCGAAAACCGCATCCGCGCTGCTCCCATCTCCAACCTGGATCATAAAAAAATTGGCCTGGGATCGGATATAAGGCAGTTTAAGCTTGTCCAGGGCGCCATATATAAATTCAAGCTCAGCATGAACCAGGTCGATTGTCTTTTGTAGAAATTCAGTATCATGAAGGGCTGCCGCCGCGGCTAC
>JASFIU010000575.1:0-3173 GCA_050122495.1 Desulfobacterales bacterium
TGAGCCTCAGACCTTTACGCCACCGCCCAGAACCATAAGCGACGTCACAGTAATTCTAGCTCAGGAAAAGCCGGATGATCTAAAATCCTACCAAAAGGCCATAGCCCTTGCGGATCAAAAAGCGCCAGCGACAAAAAATGCTTCGAGATTAGCTCAGTTTTATTTTAAGCGTGGCATGGCGGCCGGCGAAGTGGGCCGCGCCAGGCAGAACCTGGAGGATTTACGGCTGGCGGTTAAGTATGGAACCCAAAGCAATTCCCAAAATCTGCAAAGGATGGTGTTTAAACTCGGTACTGTTGAACAACTCTCAGGTAATTTTTCAAAGGGCGTTCAACTCATGGAGAATGCAATAGCTAAAGAAAGTGGGCTGGTCCGCAGGTCAATGTTTAGTGCTACTTTGGCGGAATCCTATGCCTACATCGGTGATGTCGCAGCAGCCAATGAAGCACTTGCCCGGGCTAAGAAACTTAAAGGGATATCCATCGCTCGGTATAAATTGCGCCCCAAAATCATCTCGCAAATGAATTCATATATAAGTTTGGCCCAAGGTGCAATTCTCGGTGCCACGGGAAGACTTGCCGAAGCTGAAGTTCATCACCGACGTGCGGTCAAATACATGAGTGGCTTTAAAGAAAAGATAAGAATTTCTGATTATAATTGGATGGTGGCGGAACTCGCTGATAACTTGAGGCGGCAGGGTCGGTTAATAGAGGCTGAAGTAGAGGCACGCAGGGCTCTTCAAAGCTCTCTTCAATCTCATGGTCGCTATTACGTCGAAACCGGAACGATTATCCGAAAGCTCACAAAGGTGATCTTTGAGCAGGGTCGTTATGCCGAGGCAGAGGCCCTGGCACGAGCCAACCTGGACATATACCAACAAATTGGGACAGCGGCCGACTCCGCAATACTGGCCATGGTACGTTCCATGCTGGCCGAAGCTCTTCTGACCCAGATGCGGTGGGACGAGGCACTGGTTGAATATGATGCCATCCGAACGGTCTTGAAAACCGACCAAGCTTCTTATGAGAAACTAATCGCAGTCAATGTTAACCTATGGCTCGCACTAATCAAAGGAGGACGGATACATGAATCTCTGGCATTGATACAGCCTGCATTGGAGCGAAAAAAAGCCTTGTTTGGCGAGGAGCATTACGACACGGCCGAGATGCAGGGGGTTTTCGCCATAGCCTTAGCCGCAAAGGGCGAAAAGGAAATGGCCCTCAATCAATTCGCTATGGCGGTTCCGATATTGCTCCAGCGCTCGAATCGGTCAGAAGTCGGAGAGAATACCAAAACAGCCCGCGATTTCCGCCTTGGCCTTATCCTGGATGCCTTTATAGAGCTCCTCGCGAAAATTCAAGGTTCCACCCTGGAAACAAAGGCCGGAATCGACGCCGCGGCAGAAGCATTCCGTCTGGCAGACGTGGCCCGGGGTCGAACGGTGAAACAAGCCCTTGCCGCTTCCAGCGCCAGGGCGGCTGCTAAAGACCCGGATCTTGCTGATCTTGCCCGTCGGGAGCAGGACGCGCTTACACAAATTGGGGCACTCAACGGCCTACTATCATACGTCTTGTCTGTCCCCAGTGACCAGCAGAATCACAAAGCCATCAGGGATCTTCGTTTACGGATCGATCGGTTACGCAGCGCACGTGTGGCCCTCATAAAAGAGATCGAAACCCGTTTTCCCAACTATGCCAACCTCATAGCCCCAAAGCCATCAAGCATTGAAGAGGCCCAGTCGAATCTGATGCCAGGAGAAGCACTGGTAGCCACCTATGTGGGAGAAAGTGGGAGCTATGTATGGGCAATCCCGCATCAGGGTCCAGCGGCATTTGCATCCTCAGGGCTGGATGCAGAGCGAATCGTGCAGATGGTAAAGACGCTCAGGACTGCTCTTGATCCCACAGCAGACACTTTAGGAGACATCCCGGATCTAGACCTTGAGGTCGCTTATAGTCTCTATGAGGCATTACTCAAACCTGTTGAGACAGGCTGGAAGGATGCCAAGAATCTGATCGTGATAGCGCATGGGGCCTTAGGATTTCTTCCATTTTCGGTGCTGCCGACTAAAGCGGTAAAGCTTGATCCTGAGAAGAAACCCTTGTTCTCAAACTATAGGGCAGTTCCCTATTTAGCACGGAGCCACGCGGTAACTGTCCTGCCGTCTGTGGTATCGCTTTGGGCTCTCAGGAACCTTCCGCCAGCAACTACAGATCGTCAGCCCTTCACGGGCTTCGGCGATCCATATTTCAGCGTTGCTCAAGTGCCCAGGAAAGAAGCCAAGGCCCAGGTAGCGTCTGATGCGCTAACGAGGGGCCTGCCCTTAAAGAGACGGGCTTTTAAAGTAGTAAGCGCTCAACAGAACAGTGCAACCATTGACATTCTACCTCCCCTTCCGGATACGGCTGTTGAATTGCGGGAGATAGCCCTTGCGCTTAAAGCAGACCCGGAACGTGATGTATTCCTCGCAAAAGCGGCCAGTGAGGATCGGGTAAAATCTATGGACCTCTCCGATGTCAAGGTCCTTGCCTTTGCCACCCACGGGCTGTTGCCTGGCGACCTTGATGGGCTCAGCCAGATGGCCCTGGCTTTGTCTTCGCCGGATGTTACCGGGGGCATAGAAGATGGCCTGCTGACCATGGGCGAGATCCTGGGGCTTAAGCTCAATGCGGATTGGGTGGTGCTGTCGGCCTGCAATACGGGGGCGGGAGAAGGCGCCGGGGCAGAGGCGGTCTCAGGATTGGGCCGTGCGTTCTTTTATGCAGGCACAAGGGCGTTGTTGGTGAGCAACTGGCCGGTTGAGACCACGTCTGCAAAAACACTGACTACGCATCTATTTCGGCAACAGGCAGACGACCCCAATCTGAGCCGATCTGAGGCCCTGAATCGTACCATGCTGGATTTGATTGACAGGTTGGGCTATATGGAGGAAGGCAAAATGGTATTCAGTTACGCCCACCCGGTATTCTGGGCACCCTTCAGTTTGGTGGGTGATGGCGGGTAAAAAGGCGAATAAAGCATTCCTTTAGTGTTCAGATTTAGTACTCCTAAAAAATTTTAACCTCACGAACACAATCCTTAAAGATTAGGTGCCTTTCAAAAGCAACAGATGCGATACGGATACGAAACCCACATTTTTGCCGAAGTGCAGATTACGGCTATAAGTCCACAGT
>JASFIU010000576.1:0-3157 GCA_050122495.1 Desulfobacterales bacterium
ATTGAACGTCGCCAACGTAACCCCACTTCTTTCCGGGTCGAAAAGAAATGAACCGCGATCAAGGACCTTAACATAACCTGTAAATTCGAGGGTATCGGAAAGGAAATCAGCCGCAGTCTTTGACAGCTGCTTTTCTTCAGGCGTTTCGCTTACGTTTTTAAATAACGGTACCGCCAGCGGAATTTTGCGCAAAAACGGTTTCGTAATATCGATAACATCATATTCAGCCCAGCATTTCACCGGGCCGGATGCTATTAAGATAACGCCAATAATAAAGATGTAAAGCTTTAATCGTCTATTCATCGTAAAACCCTGGCCCCCATGTATTACCCCAAATTTGCATCAGAAAAGAAGTAGATATCGTTTAAACCATCCGGCCGGAACAACGGCCATTTTCGCAAAACTCAAACTTATTCGCTCTTTAATCCTTTTGGGCCAAATCGCAGACCAATCTTATAATCAGGACGCATATAATCTTTTGGAAGCGGTGGCAACGGATTTGATTTGACAAGTGCTTTGTAGGCGGAGTCGTCTAAATACGCGTTGCCGGATTTTTTGTCAAACCAGATATCTTCTATTTCGCCGTTGCGTAAAATCTTGATGGCGATGACCGCCTCCAGATGGGTATTTTCACCGGCAAGCTGCTGTGAAAAAGCCCAATTTTTCTGGATCCGGTATTGAATCTCCGCCTGGTAAATTAAAATGGACTCCTGTATCCGGATCCCGCCGGTCCCGGGAGGCCCGACCGGTCCTCGTGGGCCGGCACCTGTTTTGTCGGCAGTACCTCCTGAGCCCCTTGCTACCCGAGATTCGCTTTCACCAACCTGGCGTTTCAATCGATCGATGGCTGCAGCCACCGAGTCGGTTTTGGTTTTCTCAACTTTCTTTTCAATGCGCTCGATGGCGCTGTTGATGATCTTTTCGCGATCAAGGGTTTTTTTCTTGAGAGATTTCTTAATCTTTTTCTTTTTGGGTGCCAGCGATACGGCTTTCGGAGGCTTTTTAACCACCGGAACCGGTTTGGGTTTCGGCTTCGGTGCCGGTTTCGGTTCCGGGACCTTAACCGCCGGCTTCTGCGGAGGCTTCTTTTCAACCGGTTTCGGCTTTGCAACCGCCGCAGCCGGCCCACCGTCATCCGGCCCGGGGGATGGCAAGGAAACAAGGCTCACATTTACCACTCCGGCGCGAAATCTTGAGCCGGAGCCGAATTCCGGCGTGAAAATCAGCGCCCCGATGATCACCAAATGAAAAAGAAAAGAGACACCAAAAGGAAATACCATCGATTGGGAATTCGGGTCCTTCCCACGGTATCTTCTGGTGTAAGCATGTTTGGTATCCTTCATTGTTTTTTTGATTTTGGCGTTTTCTTTTTGCTTTCTTTTTCAAAAACCGCCGGCTCGGTAACCAGACCCAGTTTTTCCACTCCAGCCCCTTTAATTTCCGCCATGACCCGAACCACCGTTCCATAGAATCTATCTTTATCCGCTTTTAGAAACACTTCCCGATCGGAGCGGCCTTCCAGGATTTTATTCAGCTTTTCTCCAAGACCATCGACGGTCACTTCAAAGTCATTAATGAAGACCCGATCCTGCTGATCAATGGTGATGATCAGATGCTCTTTTTCGGATTCCAGGGGCTGGGCAGTGGCCTCAGGCAGCGCTACATCCACACCCTGCATCATCATCGGTGCGGTCACCATAAAAATAATCAAGAGCACCAACATCACATCGACAAAAGGGGTGACGTTGATATCGGACATCAGCTGACTATTGTTTTCACCGGCGGTCATGCTCTTCTCCTATCGGTACGCAGGATATCACGTTCGACAATGTTTAGAAAATCCGCTGAGAAGCTCTGCAGTTCGGATTCAACCACACGTATTTTGCTCATAAAATAATTAAACGCGATTACCGCTGGAATGGCAGCGGCAAGCCCGGCGGCGGTTGCAACCAGCGCTTCGGAAATACCGGGTGCGACAACCGCAAGGTTAGCGGAGCCCATTTTCCCAATACCCACAAACGAATTCATGATTCCCCAGACCGTACCGAACAAACCAATAAACGGCGCCGTATTTCCGGTGGTTGCCAAAAAGGGCACCATCTGGGTCATACGCGTCATCTCGGTTGTAATCGCCCGGCGTAGTGCGCGCTTGATATTGTCTGTTCCGGTAAATCTGGCATCCAGGGACATGCTTTGGGCGCCGGCCGGTTTACTGGTGGTCGGACTTGCTGGTGCGGCGGATTGGCTCATCTTCTTGAGTTCCACATAGCCAATTCTGAAAATCCGAGCCAGCGGGCTTCCATGCAGCTGTTTTGCTTTGGCAAACGCATTGGACAGATCCCGGCTTTTCCAGAAAAAATCGGTAAATTCGGCCGATTCCCTGTATGCCCTTTTGATGTAACGGTATTTAATTAGAATAATTGCCCAGGACATGATCGAAAAAAAGAGCAACAGCAGCATAACAAACTGCACCATCAGGCCAGCATTACTGATCATATTGACGATATCGAGCTGAGCAATACCCATAAAAATCTCCCTATTTCAGAGTTTGGTCGAGGTCAAAAAGAAAAATGTTTTTAACGGAAGCCAATTGATTGCGGCAACGTGATTTTGGGACAACGCCATCCTGGGTAAACACTCTAAAGTATAATGAAAATAAATAGAGTGTCAACATGTTTGCGCATTGCCGGCGGGCACAAATTTAGGGTTGCGTTTAATGAATTCCCTCCATATGGTATCAGGTGTCAAAAAATAAGGTTTCAGGTGTCAGGTTTCAGGATTTAGCATCTAATCCCGTTAAGTTTTCAAACCGATCAATCCTGACACCTGAAACCTGACACCTGAAACCTGATCTAAGGAGTTGCGATGAAAAACATAGCCAATTTGCTTTTTGAAGCCAAAATGCTCAAAGAAATTCCCCGCTCGGGATTTCATTTTCTCGGTTCCGGTCAAGAATCTATTGCGGAACACACCTTCAGCACAACATTTATCGCCTACGTCATGTCCCAGTTAGAACCCGATATTGACGCCCTTAAATTGATCAGTATGTGCCTGGTGCATGACCTTCCCGAAACCCGGACCGGCGATCTGAATACGGTGCATAAAACTTATGTCACTGCCGATGAGGCCAAAGCGGTCAATGATATCACCGACAGCC
>JASFIU010000577.1:0-3124 GCA_050122495.1 Desulfobacterales bacterium
ACTGCAGTCGTGACACAAATTCGAAAGGTAATTGAGGTCGCCTGCAGGAAATTCCCGGCGAAATTCCATTGCACGCCAGACGGCACAAAAACCTTCGCAATAGCGACAGGAATTGCAGATCCGCATCATTTCTTGACCTTCATCCAATAATTTATCCCGCGCCATTTTAGAGCACCTCCTTTGCAATCGTACTTCCTTGCGGCGATCCGTTGTTTTTGGCGATACCGGCTGCTCCCCGCCCGGCAATTCGTCCAAAGATGTTGCCGATGACCAGACCCACCCCTCCGATATATCCCTTGGGCAGGATATTGCCGGCCATAATTTCTCCGGCGGCGTATATGTTGTCGGCTGTTTTTCCGCTCTTCATCATTATAGCCGCCCGTTTGTCCACCGTCAGGCCGAAATAGGTAAAGGTCAATCCGGGCCTCAGCGGATAACCATAAAAGGGCGGCGTGTCTATCCGCAGGGCCCAATGCGTCTTTGGAGGCGTCAGACCGCTGGTTTTGCAGTCGTCCTGGATGGTATGATCGAACGTTCCGGGCTGAACGGCTTGATTGTAAGCTTTGAGCGTCGCTTCCACCGTGTCGACCGGTAAATCGAACTGCTGCGCTACCTCCGCGATGGTACCGCCTTTGACTGGCGGGAAGACTGACGGCATGAATTTATCGAGTGTCTTGGAATCGATAAAAACATATGCGATCTGGTCTTCCTGTTGAGCAATCAGGCGGCCCCAGATAGCGTAACGCATAGGCCAAAAATCTTCCCCCTCGTCGTAAAAGCGCACGCCGTGCTTGTTGACGACGATCCCCAGCGTGACACAATCCAGACGTGTGACGATCCCCCCGTCGAATTTCGGCGAACGGGCGTCGATGGGGACCATGTGTGCCTGAGTGGGATCCCCGATCGGTTGTGCATCGTAATCCAGCAGGATCTTAAGCAGGGTACCCGTATCGTAAGGCGTCCCGCGTATCAGAAAGTTATCGCTCACGGGGCCCCAGGCTTTTCTCAGCCATTTCAGATTTGACTGAAATCCGCCGGCCGCAACCACGACGGCTTTAGCAGCAATCTTTTCAGTTGCTTGGCCGTCTACCACAACCGATGCGTTGCGGAAATGTCCGTCTTGGATCTCGAGACCGACCACTTCGGCATTATATCGAATCTCAACCCCCAGCCTTTCGGCGGAACGATACAGGGCGTTGATCATCGCTTTGCCTCCGCCTAGAAACCAGGCGTTCGTTCGTCCCAGGTGAAGGGTTCCCGAGATGGCGGGCTGAAACCTGACGCCGTGGTCCTTCATCCAATCGAGGACGCCGGCCGAATCGTCAATGACCATCCGGGCCAGTTCGAGGTTGGCCTCGCCGCCGGTCGCCTTGATATAGTTATCCCACATTTCCTCTGCCGGATAGGCCCCGGTGTATGGTTCAAAGTGCGTTTCGTGGGCCAAGCGCATGTTGCGCGTGTGCCGGCTGTTGCCTCCTCTGAAGTGTTTTGGGGCACACTCCAACATCAATACTTTGGCCCCTTGTTCTCGCGCTGTGATCGCTGCACAAAGGGCCGCGTTTCCCCCGCCCAAAACCAACACATCCGTATCCTTGATAAGTTTCTCATCCATGGTAAATTCCCGACATTGCAATTAATTTATTGACTTTAGGCATATGATTGATTAGCTTAAAAGAAAAAGTGACATTATCGTAATACATTAGTGTAGACCTAGTGTCTGTTCGCGGCCTCGCTGAAAATACAATTTTTTCAAATCCGACATCACCGAATGCCCCATGAAAAATTCGAAAACAACCATAAAAGTAGTAAATTTTATCATCAAACAAATTGCAAACGAACACTGGCTTCCCGGCATGCGGGTCATCGAAAAAGAGATTGCGAATTCGACCGGCGCTTCCCGAAGTACCATTAGATATGCAATCAGCACGTTGATCGGCCAAGGCATTCTCGATTCCACCTCCCATGGTGTTATCGTACCTAATTTAGATGACAAGGCCCTGCAAGACCTTTTTGAATTTAGAACGATAATCGAAGTGGCTGCGGTTGGCCTGGTGTGCGACCGTGCGTCCGATGACGAGCTAAAAAATATTATGGCCTGCGTGGCTAAAATGGAAAAGGCATTGGAAATTGGCGCCTTAATCGATTTCATGAAATCTGATGAAGAGTTCCACCAATTGCTTGCCAACGCATCCGGAAATGATAGAATAATCCAAATCATGCCGGTTTTCAGACTTCAAACCGTTAAATATCGTTCGCGCCATATGCTCCTTGCCGGAAGCCCTTCATCTCGCTTAAAAGAGCATAAACTCATCGCCAAAATGCTTTTATCGAGAACCAAATCAAAGGCGATGGAAGCAATGGCAAACCACCTGAAAAAGACTTCCGAAGCGATCCTTTCCATCATAAAAGATGATACCCATAGCTTAAGACCGTCAATCCGAGTATAATTTTAATCATGCTTATTGCACGCTGAAACCGTATTTAAGCGGATCCCCTTTATCGATGATGAGCTGATTGATTCCGGTAATAAAAGCGCTGCCTTTAAGTTCCGGAACGATGGCGGTATGCGCTCCGACTTTAAGGACGTCTAGAATCCTGCCGTAGAACAGATCACCACTGATTCCCTCCTGGATGTAATCTTGATTTAATCCAATTTTTTGTTTGCAGTACAAATTGGCCATCATTGCACATGTTCCGTTGCCGCAGGGAGACCGATCGATTTGACCCGCACCGTAAACATGAATGTCCTTGAAATGTGCAGTGGGATTATTTGATTTCCCGACAAAATCCACAGCGGATACACCTTTTATTTCCGGATTTTGAGGATGGACCGTGTCTACCGTTCGATTGATTTCATCTCTAATTTGCAGCCCTAGTTTGATTAGACTCGACAAATCGGTCTTTTCAGTCGGAATCTTGTTTATGGCAGTATCAACTAATGCATAAAAGCTGTTGCCGGCAAAAGATATATCCAATGTTATCTTACCAAAGGATGGTATTTTAATGTCAATATCCTGCAATAACACAAAAGCAGGCACACTCTTGATTTTAACCGAGGCAATTTGGGTATCATTTATTTCCAATTCGGCCTCGATGGTTTCAAGAGCCGTATCAATTAGAATTT
>JASFIU010000578.1:0-3105 GCA_050122495.1 Desulfobacterales bacterium
TTAAAAGGGAACGCTTGGATTTTATCACAGATCGCAGCCGAATCAATGGCAATAATGACGCATTTGTCCTCTTTTGTTCCCCTTCTTTATCAGGGCTATTTGTGATATGCAATTCTTTCTTTTATCAGCAGCATCGTAAAATTTAAGCTTAACATTGCGGCCGTTTTGCACTATATCATCATATGTTTCGATGGTCTGATTTAAATATTACATGGAGGTATGATTAACATTATGAAAGAATCTGTATTTAATGTTTGTGCAATGTGCACGGTCAGGTGCCCTATTCGGGTTGAGGTTGAAGACGGGGTTGTCAAATGGATTGAGGGTAACCCCCATGATCCCGGCATGGCTGGCCGGCTTTGTGCCAAAGGCTCAGCTGCGATTGCGATGCTATATGACTACGAAAGGCCCCAGCATCCTATGATTCGAGAGGGCGGGCGCGGTGAAGGCAAATGGAAAGAGGCTACCTGGGATGAAGCCCTGACTTATATTACTAAAAAATTGAAAGCCATTATCAAAAAGGATGGTGCCCGGGCCATCGCGCTCAGCGACCGGGGCGGGCCCTTTCGCGACATCCACCGCAGTTTCTTGAAGGCCATTGGTTCGCCCAATTATTTTAACCACGATTGTACCTGTGCCCGCAACGTTCAGCATGCGGCCCTGTCGCTGTTCGGCTCTGGCCGTAAAACCTTCAATTATGATTTTGCCAACTGCAAGCATCTGGTGCTTTACGGCCGCAATGTCTTTGAGTCCCTGCGGGTCAAAAATGCCAACAATATTATGAACGCACTTCAGAAGGGCGGCAAAATTACTTATATTGACCCGCGCGCAGCCGGCACCGCCATGAAGGCCACGCGCTACTGGGCCATTCGCCCGGGAACAGACTATGCCCTCAATCTCGGCATTATTCATACGGTGCTGCGCGATAAGCTTTTTGACGCCGAATTCGTGAAAAAATGGGTGTTGGGCTTAAAGGAGCTGGAATCGTTTGCTATCCCCTACACACCCGAGTGGGCTGCTCAGGAAACCGGAATACCGGCCAATGAAATTATCGCCTTTGCACATGAAATCGCCGAAGATCGACCGGCGGTTATTTTCCACCCGGGCTGGATGGTGGCCCGCTATACAGATTCGTTTTACGCGATCCGATCGATCTATATGCTAAACGCCCTGATGGGCGCATTTGAATATCCCGGCGGGCTCTTTTTTCAGAAAACGCCCGGCGATGTCGGTAAAAAAGGCTTAAACGTTCTGATGGATACCATCCCCAAGCCAGATGAAAAGCGGGCGGACGGTTGCGGCTGGAAATACAAGCATTTTGAAGCCGGGCCGGGGCTATTGCATCTGATGTATCCGCAGATCGGAAACAAAGACCCGTATCCGATTAAAGCCTATATCGCTTATCGTCATGATCCGCTGCTGGCTTTGCCGGATCCGGAAGCACAGAAAAAAGCATTCGACAAGCTGGATCTGCTGGTCGCCATCGACGCCAATTATAGCGAGACAGCATGGTATGCGGACGTATTGCTGCCGTCGGCAACCCATCTGGAGAAATCGAGCGTTTTGGCAACCGGCAAGGGCCTTAAGCCCCATTTTCGGATGCGCAAAAAGGCAGTGGATCCCCGCAACGACGCCAAATCGGATTGGTGGATCTTCAAATCATTGGCGGATCGCCTGGGTGTCGGTAAATATTTTCAATTCAACGATATCGAAGCGTTTTGGGAATGGCAGCTCGAAGGAACCGGCGTCAAAGTGGCCGATTTCGAGGAAACCGGAACGGTTCCCCTCACCGATAAGCCCGTCTGGTGGGATCGCCTGCAGGATCTTAAATTCAAGACGCCGTCTAAAAAAATAGAATTTGTATCCAGCCGTCTGGGGGAAAGCAATATCGAGTCATTTAAACCTTATCAGCGTCCGAAAAAACCCAAGCCCGGGCATTATCGACTCGCTTTCGGCAGGAGCCCCGTCCATACACACGGTCGCACAATCAATAATCCGGTCCTCAGTGAAATCATGCCTGAGAATGCGTTGTGGATCAATGCCGATGAAGCTGCCAAATTGGGAATTGCCAACGGTGACCGCGTCCAGGTCACATCTTCTGACGGTAGCCACAGCGGTACGATCAAGGCCCATGTTACCGAATTTATCCACGCGGAAACGGTTTTCATGGTTCATGGCTTCGGCCGCAAGGTCCCCTGGCAAACCCGGGGCTACAATAAAGGCCTGGGGGACTATCGATTTGAAACCGGCCTGCTGGATGTCTATGACCCGGTCGGCGGTGCCAATGCGCTGCTGGAATGTTTTGTGAAAGTCGAAAAAGCCGCTTAACAGATATGGAATCGGAGGAAATATTCATGAGCAAATACTATATTTATCAGGACTCCCGGCGCTGCATCGGTTGCTTCAGCTGCGAATCCCATTGCAAAACAAAAAACAATCTGCCGGTTGGACCGCGCCTGACCCAGATTATTCCGGTCGGTCCCAAAAAAGTGAACAATTTGCCCCGTATGTCCTGGGTGTTCACGCCCTGTTTTCACTGCCAGGATCCGTGGTGTGTATCCGCCTGCCCGACGGGTGCCATGCAAAAACGAACCGAGGACGGCATCGTATTTGTCGAATCTGACCTGTGTGTGGGCTGCAAGGCCTGCATCACCGCCTGTCCCTGGGGGACGCCGCAGTGGAATCCGCAAACCGGGAAGGCGGTCAAATGTGATTACTGCATGGATCGCATTGACCAGGGATTGGAGCCGGCCTGTGTGGCCAAATGTATCACCAAATGTCTACATTTCGGGGAGCCGTCGCTTAAATCTCAGGACCGGCGTGAACGACATGCCCAGTATGTAGCCGACTTTGACAAAAACTGATCCTGAAGATCTGATTGTTGCGCTCCGAAACAGATTGCATCGATAGACAGTCAGTACAATGATGGCCAAGGAGAAAATAAATGTCCGATCAAGTCTGTGCTGTCCATGATACGGGCACAACGCTCGCTGAAATGATCGATTCGGGTCGGTTAAAAACTCCCCGCAATCGATGGATTGCAGAAGAAATCAGAACACTTATCAATGACATCGCCTGGGGCAATGCCGGTGCCGAGCATCTTCC
>JASFIU010000579.1:0-3102 GCA_050122495.1 Desulfobacterales bacterium
ATGGTGTGGGCATTTCCAATGGCGTCTTGGATGAACCGATCCGGAAACGGCCAGATGATTTTCAATTTGATAAAACCCACCTTCAACCCCTCTGCGCGCGCCATTTTAGTGGCCGACAGAGCAGATCGGGCCACCGATCCATATGCCAGGACGATAATTTCGGCATCATCCAGATAGGCACTGTCGACATCCACCAATTCTTCGGCATGATTGGTGATCTTGCGGCACAACCGCTCCATCAACCGGCCGCTGGCAACCGGATCGTGCCCGGCCCGGTTGCCGTCTTCATAATGCAGCTGCCCGTCTATCAGCAGGTTATAGCCCTGGCCGAAAGTGGGCATGCCGTCCAGCAGGCCGCTGGAATCAGCCGCATAGGGCAGATACTGTTCCGGAACGGCTTTGGGTCGCTGCCGTTCACGCACATCGACCTCAGCCGGCACAATCAGCTTTTCACGCGTGTGGCCGACGATTTCGTCGGAGAGAATCATAACCGGCACTCTGAATTTTTCCGCCAGATTAAAGGCTTTAACCGTCAGTTCAAAGCATTCCTGCACCGATGAGGGACACAGGGCGATGATTTCGTAATCGCCGTGGGATCCGTACTTGGCCTGTACCACGTCCTGCTGGGCGGACAGGGTCGGCTGACCTGTGGACGGACCGCCCCGCATGACATTGATGATGACGCAGGGGGTTTCAGTGACGACAGCGTATCCGATGCCTTCCTGCATTAAAGAAAAACCGGGGCCTGAAGTGGCGGTACAGGCCTTCAATCCGCCCCAGGTCGCCCCGATAATAGCCGAAATGGATGCGATTTCATCTTCCATCTGCATAAATGTGCCCTGGACCCCGGGTAGCCAGGACGACATCAATTCCGCGATTTCCGAGGCCGGCGTAATGGGATAACCGGCGAAAAACCGGCATCCGGCGGCCAATGTACCCCGTACGCAGGCCTCATTTCCCTGAACGATGACAACTTCTTCGGTTTTCAAAAACGCATCTCCTTTCATTCGCCATCTTCCCGATCGAGCATCGAGGTCGATTGCCGTATCGTAAAAGGCAGAAGACAGCGGTCGGCACTGATTAGAAAACAGGGATGGAATAAAGAGCAAGCCCTGTGCCAGAGGTCAAAATATCATGTAACATACTGTTTATTCATAATATTTATGAAAAACGGAAGATTTTTAGCGCTATAGAGGTTCCCATTTCTGAGAACTTTTTTTAGAAAAATGGTATTATTGTTGCCAAAAATCGAGATCCGACCTATAATAAGCGCCTTTTTAACCGTTTTGGAACTCACAATGTCGGTAATTACCTGAAACATATCTCAAATATAGTAGATAACGCGTCAAGCGTTGGTCGGGTTTAGCCCGTTGAGCCGGTTGGGCCAGTTAGAAAAGGAAAAATGTCTGTTCTAATTTTTTCGGGCCAACGGGCTAACGGGTAACGGGCTCAACCAAGAAGCCATAAAAACGCATTTTTGAAATGGCTTCTAATTAAATTAGGAGAAAATCAATCGATGTCGCCTGATGAAAAAAAATTTCAATTTGCAGTGGTGGGACACTCCTACGAACTGGCCAATGCCGTTCAGCGGTGTGTCAATCCGGAGACCGAGGAGCTGATCACCCGGGTGGTCAACGCCGGAGAGGGCGTATCAGTGGCCAAACAGCTGGTGGCAGAAGGCACCGAGATTATTTTCGGTCACATGGGCAACGCCCAGCTGATGTTACAGGAAATCGGGCAACCGGTGGTCGAAATCCCGCGCACCCACCTGGATATGATGATCGCCTTTAAAAAGGCCAACGCCTTTGGTTCCCATATCGGATTGACCAGCTTTGCGGAGCCGACCGATGGGATGGATTTTATCGAGGAGATACTGGGCATTAAAATCCGCCAGATCATATTCAATGATTTTGCCGAAATGGAAACGGGCGTTAATGACGCCTTTAGTCAGGGCGTTCGCGTCCTCGTCGGCGGCGGTGTCAGCACCAAAATAATTGCCGCTTTGGGGGGGCGCGGCATCGTCGTCGACCCCAGACCAAGCGCTGTTGAAAAAGCGTTCCGCGAAGCCCGGGCGATTGCCTCCTTCCGCCGCAAGGAAGCCGAAAACACCGCCCGTATGAAAACGATATTGCAGATGATCGAAGATGGAGTCGTCTGCGTGGACAATTATGGACGGATCGATATTTATAATGAAAATGCAGAAACCATCCTCGATACGAACTTGAAACGGACTGTCGGCCAATCCCAGTCTCGAATCCTCAAAGATATCCATTTGCTGGATGTATTGACCAGCGGAAATCCCGAACGTGATCGGATCAAAAAGATCGGCGAGCATGAAATCGTGGTCAATGCCCTGCCGATCGAGATCGACGGCCGGCCCCAGGGTGCCGTGGCCCAGTTGAAAACGGCATCCAGGATAGAAAGCATCAGCCGTAAATTTAAAGAAAGCCTTTATAATAAGGGGTTTGTCGCCAAATACACCCTCAAAGATCTTGTGGGAGAATCTGCGACCATGCGCCAGCTCAAACGCAAGGCCGAAAAGTACGCCCAAACCCAAACGACGCTCATTATCCAGGGCGAAACCGGCACCGGCAAGGAACTGCTGGCCCAGGCGATCCATAATCTGAGTCCACGCCGGCAGGAGCCCTTCGTGGCCATCAATTGCGCTGCCCTGCCCGAGTCGCTGCTGGAAAGCGAGCTGTTCGGATATGAAGAGGGGGCCTTTACCGGCGCCAAACGCGGTGGCAAGATCGGCCTGTTTGAACTGGCCCATCGCGGGACGGTCTATCTGGACGAAATCGCTGATATATCGGCAGGACTTCAGATGCGGCTCCTGCGAGTAATTGAAAACAAAGAGGTTATGCGGGTCGGCGGCGATCGTTATGTGCCGGTTGATGTGCGCATCATCAGCTCATCCTACAAAGATCTGCATCACGAAATGAAAAAGGACCGTTTCAGACCCGACCTGTATTACCGCCTGGCCGTTTTGAAATTAAAGCTCCCTTCACTGCGCGAGAGAAAAGAAGATATCCCTTTGATACTGGAGGCGGTGATGGCTTCGCGAGCGGCATCCAATTCCGCCTTCACCCCGAAAATGCTTGC
>JASFIU010000580.1:0-3100 GCA_050122495.1 Desulfobacterales bacterium
CTACCTCGGGCCTTACATCCCTGGAGAGCTGGCCCATCGCGGTTTTCGGGTTACACGCATTATCGACCATATCTTCATGTCCGGCGAAGGGCTCTGGTCGGTTCCCCTGCGGGTGTCGGCCACATTTGTATTCCTATTCGTTCTGTTCGGGGCTTTGATGGACAAAACCGGGGCCGGTGAGTATTTGATCAACCTGTCATTTGCCTCCATGGGTCGCTATAAGGGCGGTCCGGCCAAGGCAGCGGTGGTCGCCTCGGCGGCGATGGGATCGATCTCGGGGTCATCTATCGCCAATACGGTGACCACCGGCTCCATGACCATCCCTTTAATGAAAAAGGTCGGGTTCAAACCGCATGCCGCCGGCGCCGTTGAAGTTGCCGCCTCGACCAACGGTCAGCTGATGCCGCCCATCATGGGGGCAGCGGCCTTTATTATGGCCGAAATGATCGGAATTTCATATTTTACAGTCGTCAAGGCCGCCTTTATCCCGGCGGTGCTGTCCTACGCGGCGATCTTCTCCATCGTTCACCTTGAGGCCGTCAAAAACAACATCCGTGGCCTGACCAAGGCAGAAACGCCACCGTTCTGGAAAACATTTCTCAGTGGCGTGCATTATTTGATCCCGCTGGGGGTTCTGTGCTTTCTGCTGCTGATATTTTTCTGGACCCCGACCACATCCGCAGCGTGGGCGATTCTGGTCGGGATCATCGTGGCGGCCGGCAATAATGTGTTTCGCGCAGTCTACCTCTTCCCCCGCTGGAAAGACCAGGGCAATGCCAGTGCGGACCCCGCCTATCAATACTATACCCAGAATCCGGACGGGTTTATCTGGCGTCGGACCCGGTCCGAACTGCTTGATACCCTGGAGACCGGCGCCAGAAATATGGCCGGGGTGGCCGCCGCCTGCGCCTGCTGCGGGATAATCATCGGTGTGGTCACCCTCACCGGGCTGGGCCTTAAAATGGCCGCTTTCATTACCTACCTGGCCGGGGGGAAGCTTTTCTTAACGCTCCTTTATTCGGTGATTGCCTGCATCATCCTGGGGATGGGATTGCCGACCACCGCGACCTACATCGTCATGGCCGCCATGACCGCGCCGGCCATTCTTACCTTGAGCCAGGACCTTGGGCTGGGAATTCCAATTATCGCCGTGCACCTTTTTGTCTTCTACTATGGCATTGTCGCCGATGATACGCCGCCGGTGGGGTTATGCGCTTACGCGGCTGCCGGTATTGCCGGTTCGGATCCGATCAAAACCGGATGGAAGTCGTTTCGGCTGGATCTGGCGGCCTTCACCCTGCCGTTTATGTTTATTTACAACCCCAAACTGATCATGCACAATACCAACTGGACCGAACTGGTCTACATCATACCGTTCTGTATCCTGGGTATGTTCTGCTGGTCGGTTTTCATACAGGGACACTGGGTCGTACGCACCCAGCTCTGGGAGCGAATCGCTTTTCTGGGATTGGCCTTTCTACTCGTCAATCCTTCCGGAATGGTCATCGCCGGCGTTCATATCAGTCCGCACATCGCCAAGGGGGTTGCGATCGCCGGCATGGTATTTTTCTATTTCCGGCATCGCAGCAGAAAAAGGGGTGCTGTCGCTGAGGCAACACCGACAATTTCGGCCTGACGGATGTCGCCACGCGCCGTTATAACCATCACCGTCGGGCTGGTTTTACTCGTGGGCCTGGCCTTCTGGCCGGTTCAGGTGGTCAGCCTTAAACTCCCTAAAGAGAATAACCGCCGGATCACTTCAATGACGGCCGCCGAGGGTGATCGTATTCTTCTGGCTTATCGTCATTCGGTTGAACTTACGGCTGTGGAGGGACATTTCCAGGTCGGACCGCAATCTGAAATTTTAGCGCTTAAAACAAGAATGCAGTCCGCCGGCACGGGGCTTCCCAACACCGCGCACGACCGTACCGAGATCCGCAACGGCTGGATCGAGGTCGACGAAGCCCGCCGGCCGGTCGGGACCATCCGTTTTTTTTTCGTGCCGATCAATCAGACCCGATTGGTTATTGCCGGCCAAGACATCGATTTGTCGGCTGTTGAAGAAGGCGCACTGCTGGAGATATCGGTCGAGAACCGCCGCCTGATCCAGCGGGTGTTCGATTTTCTCCACAGCCGCAGAGATTTGCAGACAAGCAAAACGAAAACCTCTCATGAAAGCAAATAGAGACGATCCCATCGGTATATTCGACTCCGGTCTGGGCGGCGTCAGCACCCTGGGCCAGGCCATGCACATGTTGCCGCAGGAAAAATTCATCTACTATGGCGATTCAGGTGTGCCGCCGTATGCGTTTATGACGGGCGCACAAATCAGACAACGCTGCCGGGAGATCTGCGATGGGTTCGTGGCTCAGAACGCCAAAGCAATCGTCATTGCCTGCAACACCGCCACCAGTGCGGCCCTGGAGGATCTTAAAGCACGCTATGACATCCCGGTTTTGGGCATCGTGCCGGCCGTCGAAGATGCAGTAGCACGGGGCGGTGGCGGCAAGATTTTATTGCTGGCCACTGAATTTATACTTCAAAGTGAAACCCTACGGGATCTGATTCAAATTTATGCTGCCCAACATGAGATCGAGATGCGGGCTCCCCGGGAAATAATCGATCTGGTCGAATCGGGTACCATTGACGGGCCGCAGATGGATGCATGCATCCGGCGGTTTTTTGGCGACCTTAATACCGACGCATTTACCGCGGTCATTTTCGGATGCACCCATCTCGGATTTTTAATTCGTGGTATCAATGATGTGCTGGGTTCCGAGATTCACATCGCTGACGGCAACAAGGACACCGTCAGAGAGCTCATCGAGGTACTGAACACCCTGGATTTGTGCCGGGAAGGGGACCGTAGCGGCGGGGTCGACATCTCTAATTCCGGCGGAGAGCCCTATATTCAAAACGCTCAAAAGATGCTGCGGGTCCACTTGCATAATCTAGAGGAGGCTTCAAAACCCCATCTGATGCCCAATGGCGGCGTTGTCCCGAGAATTTAAATGCTCACAATAAATAAGTGAGCTAAAATTTAAAGTGATCTAAAGTGATCCCGCTGCAGCGGGATTGTGGAATTCTGTCAATTTCATAT
>JASFIU010000581.1:0-3099 GCA_050122495.1 Desulfobacterales bacterium
TGTCTCTTAAAAAGGGAATGTATTCCAATTGGGTAAGCCAATCGGCATTGTTTAAAATCAGCGCTTTATCCTCACTAAAATCAAGAAAATGGGAAAGCTGTTTTTTGATACCGACTGCATTTTCTGCCAGCGCCTCTAAGGTCAGCAATTTGCGCATTTCGGTCTTTCCCGATGGGTCTCCGACCATACCCGTGCCCCCCCCAATCAGCGCAATGGGTCGGTGGCCCTGCCTTTGCATGTGCGCCAGGGACATGATGGGCACCAGACTGCCGATATGCAAACTGGCAGCGGTAGGGTCAAATCCGATATAACAGGTAACGTTTCCCTGATCGAGACAGTCTCTTAACTCCTGGTCATGGGTCGTCTGTTCCACAAATCCGCGCTCTTTCAAAATATCCAGAACATTCATTAAGGAAGCCTTTCTTAAAATTGGTTTTATCTGTTTTATTGGTTACATGGGTTCAAGGAAGGCGTTTTTTAAACAAATCTAACAAATTCAACCAATTGAACCAACCAAACGGTCTCACTATTTAAAAACTTTGGTTACTAAAATCTTATTCAATAAAGTAAAAGCTAGCTTTTGTCTATCTAAATTTAATATAAAATAGCCGCTTGCAAAAGCTTAGGTCTTGTTCGAGGGCAAGGCGCAATTCGATTCAGAAGCGGAGCGTACACGGTAGTACGTGAGCATTTTGAATCGAATTGCAACGCCGCCATCGGGCAAGAGATGAGTTTTTGCAAGCGGCTATTTATTTGTTGGCGTACTCGACTGCCCGGGTCTCGCGTATCACGGTCACCTTGATCTGACCCGGAAAGGTCAACGACTCTTCTATCTTTTTAGCGATGTCGCGGCTCACCAGGATAGCGTCCTCATCGGAAATCATCTCGCTTTCCACAATGACCCTCAATTCCCTGCCCGCCTGGATGGCATAAGTATTGGAGACACCTTTAAGGGAGTTGGCAATCTTTTCGAGGTCCTCCAGACGCTTAATGTAATTCTCAAGCAGTTCTTTGCGGGCGCCGGGTCTGGCACCGGAGAGTCCATCTGCAGCCTGGACCAGCAATGCGAGAACGGAATTGGGGGCCACATCTTCATGATGGGCGGCAATGGCATGCACCACTTTCGGTGATTCATTAAACTTTTTTGCCAGCCGGGATCCGATAAGGGCATGCGGTCCCTCAACTTCGTGATCGACTGCTTTTCCGATATCATGCAGCAATCCCATCCGGCGGGCCATTTTCGCATTGAGGCCCAATTCGGACGCCATGATTCCGGATAGAAAGCCCACCTCGATCGAATGTTGCAGCACATTCTGGGCGTAGCTGGTACGAAATTTCAAGCGGCCCAGGGTTTTGATCAATTCGCCATGAATTCCGTGGACGCCGAGGTCAAAAGCGGCCTGTTCACCGGCTTCTTTCACAGCAATGTCCACTTCTTGACCGACTTTTTTTACCACATCCTCTATGCGGGCCGGATGAATTCGGCCGTCTGAAATAAGCCGCATCAGCGATAAACGCGCAACTTCTCTCCTGACAGGATTAAAGCCGGATAATATCACGGCCTCCGGCGTATCATCGATAATTAAATCGACGCCGGTCGCAGCCTCGAGAGCGCGGATATTACGTCCTTCCCGGCCGATGATGCGTCCCTTCATTTCGTCGCCGGGCAATTGGACGACCGAGACGGTGCGTTCGGCAACATATTCTCCGGCATAGCGCTGGATCGCGGTTGCCAGAATCTTTTTTGATTTTCGATCCGCCTGTTCTTTGGCTTCATTTTCTATTTTTTTAATAATCCTGGCGCCTTCATAGCGGGCCTCATTTTCCATGGCCCTGATCAATAGTTCCTTGGCCTGATCCGCCGACAACCCCGATATCCTTTCAAGCTGCTGTTTCTGCTCATCGATCAGTTCTTCATACTCAAGCTCTTTGCGCTCAATTTGCCCTTCTCTTTTTCTCAGCGTTTTCTCTTTACGGTGGAGTTCACGATCCTTGCGCTCATATTGTTCGATCTTCCGATCGATGTTTTCCTCTTTCTGCATCAAGCGCGATTCGCGTTTCTTTTGTTCCGAACGCGTATCTTTCGTCTCGGCATCAAAATCACTTTTCATTTTGAAAAGTCGATCTTTTACTTCCAGGTTGGCTTCTTTTAAAAGCGTCTCCGCTTTGCGCTTTGAATCCGCTATCAGGCGTGATGCTTCAGCCTCAGCCGCTTTGACCTTTTGAGTGATTATTTGTCCTTTTACCCAAAAGGCAATCACGAAACCGATGCCGAAGCAGATCGCACCGAGTAAAACACTTAATTCGCTCATAGCCCACTCTCCGAACAATTAAGAATGAAACGTTTGCGGTCTGCAATCGTTTAAATAGATCGGTTTTTTTTAATTTTTGGGAACTGCGTCACCAACCACCCGTAAAGCGGGTGGCCTGGATTTTACCGCCATAGGCGGGAAAATACAGAGGCAAATAGTGCCTTAAACGGTGCGGTTGCGACCGGGTGAAAAGTCCCGCCTTGGCGGGATTTAAAAACACCCAATTACAGATCCCTACCTGCTTTTTAACAACCAAAGAGGTTACCCAGGATAAATTTTTGGAGAGAAACTTTGGGGCAAGATTATTTGAATGCGGAGAAAAAGACTGGCTACGCCGGTGATTGCGTAAACCGGTATTTTTTTAAGCGTTGCTCAACCATGGTCAACGCTATTAAAATTTTGTCGCATCGAATGCCGGCCAGGGGGCTCCAAATTTAAAGTCCGTCAAAAAGAAACCCCCACCAAAATGCCGTGTTGACAGTTCTTTGAACCTGGGGTTCAAAGTGGGTACCTTTTAGCTTCATTAGGCTTTTCTGAACCAGCAGAACATGCACACAGAAACCAGCGAAAGTTCCCAGAAGATAGCTGTTGGGTCAAAGAATAACTCCCAATCACGGACATGGTAGGGGCAAAACCCACTTAAATTGTATAAAAACGGTCTGACCTGACTTTAGTCCTGAATCGTCCCAGACGGATTCAAGATGCGATTTCGGTATAGGTCTTACGGAAAATTATATTGAAAGCCGTTATAAGGCTGATTCATCTCCAACTTGTAATAAATGTTTCA
>JASFIU010000582.1:0-3076 GCA_050122495.1 Desulfobacterales bacterium
GGAACGGGCCAGCATAAAGACCATGCTCAACAGGCACACCCACAAAAAACTGGCCTTGCTCTGACTGAAAAGCCGGCGCATGTTGGCCTGGTGCATATAGCAAAGATCGATCAGTTTTTCGGAGAAGTTGTACAGGTGATGGGTCAAGCGCATGATGCGGGAATTTGGCGGTAAGCCGGGGTTCGGCCGTGATTGATTTTTGCTGCATATCCCTTGGAGGCGCCTGCAGATTCCTGAAATCACAAACCGCAGGGACCCGGGCCAGCACAATGCAAAAATCAGCAAGACAAAAATAAGGAAAAAGATAAAAAGCGCCCCCTGGAACAAGACGCTCAGGTGTTCGACCCGGGCAAACAGCATAGAGTAGATGCCGATAAAAAGTAAAACGACCATGCTTCCCAAAAAGGATATTAAACTGACGGTCAGGGCGGTTCCAAGCTTTAGACCCCCCCGGCTTAACATATAAATCTGGCCGAACCCGCCGCCGGTCTGTGAAGGCGTCAGCATGGCAAGACCCAGATTGGCCCATTCAGCCTTTAAGCAGGTCCACAAGCCCACGCCGGGCTCCAGTACGCGGCTGACCACCCAAATCCGCAAACCGGCCGCAAATGTTTCGAGCGGAAGAAAAAGCAACAGCCAGAAAAAATAGCCCCATTCCAGCTGATTTCTAATAGGCGGTCGGCTGCCGGCCGGTATCTCCGAAAATTGGTACCAGAATATCCCCACCGTCAATCCAACGAATATCAGCCCGCCGCAGACCAGCTTATAGATGCCGAATTCGTTAATCCCATTTTGCGATAAGGCCGGCGGCTGAGTCCGGGACGGAGTTAAGGCTTCAGATAATCGGGCGTCCTGTACCACTTTATTTATTTGCACTTTATTTTCTAAATGGCTTAAAAGCATTTTGATTCACCCTATTGCAGGTTCAGGCCGCGCGTTTCTGAATAACCCCTTTTCTGCCATGGCGCTGGAAATGCTGGGTGACCTGGTGCATAAAGGTCCGTATGGCGGTCTCCCGGCCCGGCTGAAAGCTTCCGTCATAGGGCGTATCCAGATAGGGGACCCTTCTGCGGTTCATAACCGGCTTTACGATGGCCGTGGTCGTCATGCCCGGCATGCAGGTAAAGGGATAAACATTGACAACGCCATTGTAGCCCTCTGTAACAAATTGAAGGATGGCGGCGATGCTCAGGCAGGTTTCGGTGGTAATATCAAAGGTAAAAATATCTTCTTTCTTGAGCAGTTTTTCCAGATGACCCACCTTATGGTCGTGCTCAAAATCAATCAGCCGGGTGACGCGGCTGTAGAATTGTTTTTGTTTCATTTCCTGATACAAAAGATCTCCGCCGGAACTGATGATCCTGTGAAAATAATTTTTTAAACCACCGAAATTCAATTGGCGGAGGTTTAATCTAAGGTTGGTTTTATTCTGCCTTAATTGCCCATAGGTGATATAATTCACCCATTCAGCCAGTGAGGAATTAACAACTTCGGCGCCGTGCCGCTCAAGAACCCGGATCAGATCCTGATTGGAATTAACATGCATTCTTAAAAAGATTTCGCCGACGATACCGATCAGCGGTTTGGTCGGAATGGCGGGATCAATCAGCGCTTTTGCGCTGTGGGTTATTTCTTCGAGTTTGTCCAGTATCCTGTCAAAATCGTTGCCGGCCCCGTGGGTCTCAAAAAATGATTCCATTTCCCGCATGGCCCTTTCAATAAAATCATTGGTAATGCCGGCCTGCTTTTCATAGGGCCTGATCCGCCACAGCAGCCGCTCCAGAATGTCGGCCACCACCACCGCAATATAACTCGCCTTTCTGAAATTCAGCATCCGATCCGGTTCAATCACCCCCTCAAGTGAATAGCCGTCCTTGGCAGTGATCGAAACGATTTTGACTCGGTCCAATCCCGGGAAAGAATCCAACACGATTCGCTGGAATTTATTGTACATACCGAATCGACAGGGACCGTCGGACTCCGGTAAAAAATACAGATAATTTTCAGGATCAAAGGCGGCCCCCAGCAGCTCCTGTTCGTTTTTGAGGAAAAGGAGAATATCTCCCAGTGTAACCTGGCAGGGAAAACATTCTTTGCCGGAGGTATACTTTTTGCCCAGGTCCAGACCTTCGTAAGTTTGAAGCACCATTGCATTGCTGCCAAAACTTCTGAAGGTTGCCGCAATCAGATGTGCGGCGATGCGATTCATTTCGGGAATCAGAACGGTTTTATTCCGGAGCTGAAATCTACCGATACGGTTTGGGGCTGAATCTAAATTATGTTCATATCTTGGTTTCATATGTTTACCTCTTGTGTGTAGAAGTGGTTTCAAAACCCCATCTCAGGCCCAATGGCTGCGTTGCCCCGCTAGCGCGGGATTCGCATCTGATTTTATAAATTAGGGTGCAGCACAGACTCCGGTAAATGTACTTGCTCATCCCGCGTTGGCGGGACTGCGCTTTTCCGATCGGCCTGACGCCTTGCCCTTGAACCTGATCTGAAGTTTTGGAAACCACTTCTAGTAATTATTTGGTGTTGGATTTTGGGTTGCGACTTATACATGCAGTTTTCAATCACATTCTGATACGCTTCGATCCTCGTCATTACGCCGGCAGCGGCGCTGTGCTCATCCAACTCAAGGATCAGGTACGGTTTGTCTCCCATGATAAATTTATAAAAGTGCTCGATAAATGAGTCCGCCCCGCAGCCGAAGTTGGTCAGATGCAGGCCGAAATAATTTTGGTTTTTAGCTACGACCTTTGCCGTTTTCAGGATCTGAGCGCCCAGGCCCCAGAACATAGACGGAAATTCCGTAAGATCCACCGGTCCGACATCCATGAAATCCATGGGCAGTGCGGTTATGCCGAGTTTGGCCAGATTTTGCCCCAGTCTTAAATTCAATCTGTCATCGTAAAGATTGTAGGGCCGACCGGTAACCATCAGGATGGGCTCATCGGAATCCAGATTGCGAAGAATTTTGCTTCCCTGTTGATGCATGTCGGCGACGAATTGCCTCTGTCGTTCGAGTGCATGGTGCCAGGCCTGTTTTATCGATCCTTTGGACAAGCCCAGGCTG
>JASFIU010000583.1:0-3074 GCA_050122495.1 Desulfobacterales bacterium
AAGCTGGCCGCCGATTTAGCCTCCGGCAGAACATAGGTCAGATCCGTTGAAGGCGGCCCCCCCGCCAGCATTTCGGTGGTGACGACGCCCACCGCTTCGGCGCCGTAGCAGCGTGCCAGCTCCGTGACTCTTCCGGTTATCTTTTCCATAGATCAAGATTCCTTTTTCTTGTTTAAGGGGCAGACCTTCAAACATTCATCACACTTTAGCCAGTAATGATAACCGGCCGTATTGATAATTCTCTCGATATGCTTGAGCCCCTGCTCATCTTTCAGCGCGATCGGATAGATGGCGTGTTTTATGCAATAATGCAGACACCTGTTTTTATTAAACTGCCCCCGGTCTGCAAACGCATCGGGCGGACAGACTTCATGGCAGGCTTTGCAGCCCTGCGGGCACGCCTGTTCGCGGATCACCGGCGTGCCGGGCAATTCAGCGCTGGTCACCACTGCGCCCAGGCGCAGCAGCGCGCCGTAGCGGGGGTGGTACACAAGGTCGCTGCGGCCGAACACCGCGAGTCCGGCGCAGACGGCCGCGTGTTTCAGGGAAAGGAGCCCCCAGGGCTCCATTTCGTGATAAACCAAGGGTGCGTAACTGGGAATCGGCACCGCCAGATGTTCTCTCTGGGATTCGATAAAATTGCAAAGCGCCAGCGCCAGCTCGTCCAGGTGCATATAAAGGGTGTGATAGCTGCGATGCAGCAGATACAGATTGTAATCTGGTGACAGCAGCATGCCCCGGGGTGCGGTTAACCCGAATACGATCACCGTGCGGGCATCCTTGCAGGCGTTGGCGGGATGATGCATTTCCGGGGCATTGTTAAAGCGATCCACCGGTGCAAAACCGACGGCGCTGACTTTTTCCCCCAGATGATTTTTAATGGCTTGCTTTAATTCAACGGTCATAAATGGACTCTCCATTTTCAACCCGCAACGACCGACAGGCCGGCCCCGGGAGTATTTTGTATAAAAAATAACGAATACATTACGGCTGGCACATGCCTTTTACTGTTTTTGGCGGCCGCTGTCAAAGCCTTGAGCACATTTCGGTTATCCGTATTGAGATAGGATTCAATTCCAAGTAATTACATCCTATCGAAATGCAGGTTTGTGGATATGATTTGTGCATTTTAAGCTAATTGATATAGGCTGTGTTCGACATACCGGGTTCCTTGAAAAGCGATCAAACGTGCCTGACGCAGGATGCTAGATCTGACAGCCCAAATCATACCAGACGCCGGCCATCTCCTGTTCATCGTTCAGCCTGAAATCATCGATGTATGTATTCTGAAATTCTTAAGCAGTGATTGAGCAGAAGACAGGTGTCCATTTGAAAGCGCTCTTCCCAGTTTTAACCATCTTGACTAAGAAGGGCTTTCTTCTTATTATGCCACCGCCTTCTGTTTCAAGCGATCAATACGTGTAAGATGGACGATCTTTATTTTTTAGATCAGAAAGGAGCAGGAAATGCAGGCTTTGGTTTTGACCGAACCCGGGGAGTTTGAAATTCGCGATGTTGCCGTTCCGGAACCGAAACCCTTTGAGGTGCAATGCCTTATCCGGGCCGTTGCGATTTGCGGCAGCGATCCGGAAATTATCAGGGGGGATCTGGCCGGAGAGTGGCCGCCTGCCTACCCGTTTATCGCGGGGCACGAGTGGTCCGGTGAGATTACGGCAATCGGCGAAGGGGTGCTGGATTATCAAGTCGGAGACCGGGTGGCAGGTGAGGCTCACAAGGGATGCGGAACCTGCCGCAATTGCCTGAATGGGCGCTACACGATCTGTGAGAATTACGGCAAGCCCGAAACGGGTCATCGACACTATGGTTTCAAATCACAAGGCGCCTATGCCCAGTACAATGTGTATTCCGTCAAGAGCATTTCACCCCTGCCGGACAATGTCACTTTTCGAGAAGGTGCCATGGGCGATACCGCCGGGGTTGCCTTGCACGGCGTCGAACTCAGCGGTGTCACCCCCGGCGGTACCGTTGCGGTCATCGGGCCGGGCCCGATCGGACTTGTAAGCATGCGGCTGGCCAAAGCGATGGGGGCGGCTAAAACCATCATGGTCGGGCGCGGCGGTCGTTTGGCGGCTGCCGGCCGACTGGGGGCCAACGTGTTGGTGGATTTTGAAAAGGAAGACCCGGTTGCCGCTGTGCGCAATGAAAGCAAAGCTTTGGGTGTCGATGAAGTCTTTGAATGCTCGGGGGCTGAAGGCACCCTGAACCAGGCAATCAGAATGGTGCGCAAAGGCGGGCGGGTATCACTTTTAGGCGTGCCGCCGGATACGGTTGTGGAAGGGGTACCCTTCAAGTACATTGTGCACAATGAAATTGCCATATTTGGTTCAAGGGCCAATCCCAATGTAAACCGGCGGGTCTTGTGCATGATCTCTTCTGGACTGCTGCAGGTTTCTGATTTAATCACCCATGTTTTCCCCCTGGTCGAATTCGAGCAAGCGCTGGACACATTCATCAACCGTCGCGAAGGGGCGGTCAAAGTGGTAGTTGAACCAAATGGCAAGGAAAAGGATTGACAATGACCAACCAAAATCAGGTAACCATTATCGGATGCGGGTTGATGGGACCCGGAATTGCCACGAGCGCGGCCCTGGCCGGGCACCCGACCGTACTGCAGGCCCGCTCGGCGGAACGTATCAGTCAGGGTATGGACGCTGCCCATAGAAATCTGGCAGAACTGCAAAATGGCGGGCTGATAGATCCGCAGCAGGTTGAAACGGCTTCCGGTCTGCTCAGAGGGGAATTGGACCTGGAAACGGCGTTGAACGAATCTTTTCTTGTGATCGAGGCCATCAATGAAAATCTGGCGGCCAAACAGGCTCTTTTTGCCCAGCTGGATCGCCTAACCGCAGATGATGTCATTCTAACCAGCAACACTTCAGGATTGCGGATTACCGATATCGCCAATCAGGTGCGGCGGCCGGAGCGTGCCGCGACGACCCATTTCTGGTTTCCCGGCCACCTGGTGCCGTTGGTGGAAATTGTGATGAGCGAGCATACATCTCCGAAGATTGCCGAATCCCTCAGGGCGCTGTTGCTGGGTTGGGGCAAAGCGC
>JASFIU010000584.1:0-3073 GCA_050122495.1 Desulfobacterales bacterium
GATGGAACCCTTAAAGTAAATCCGGAAACCATGGCCACTTCAATGGATAAAGTGTTTGCATGCGGAGATGTTGTGTCTGGCCCATCTACCGTTGCCCAAGCCATCGGTAGCGGGCGGCAAGCAGCCATGGGTATCGACCGTTATCTCGTGGATCGCAGATCTTCAGAATTTGAAAGTATCGTCATCAATGAAAAGGGCCAGATATCGACCGGAGGGACTGTGGCTAAATTTGATCCGCACGTGGTCAGTTACGATGAAATCTTGAATATCGATTATCATGAAAAAAAACCTCGCCAAACTACGAAACAGCTTGCGGCGGAGGCTTCGGCCCAGTCATTTGAAGAAATAGATAAAGGTTTCGGGAAAGATATTGCCATGATCGAAGCTGAACGCTGCCTGCACTGCGGTCATTGCACGGCCTGCGGATGTTGCATAGAGGATTGTCCCGGGCTGATTTTGGGAATGAACTCGCAAGGGCCGCAAGTCGTCTATCCGGATGAGTGCTGGCATTGCGGCTGCTGCCGGATCGCCTGTCCGAGTAGTGCAGTTCTTTATGATTTTCCTTTAAATATGCGTGTATAAAGAAATGGAAGCCTGATTGCGTTGGCCTAAATTGCCGGAAAATATTTTTAATTCTGACACTGAAAGGAGGTTTTGGATTACGCAACAAGTTTTAAAACAATTCTGACACCAGAGATTTTGGATGGGTTTGTAAAATCTGGTGCAAAAGGCGATGGTTCCCTTCACCAATTCGGATTGGCTTGCATAAATTGCTTATTGAAGGGTTGAGCTTCTAATCAAATTAAATTTCAGCAAAGGAGGGTTCAAATGAAATTAAGAAAATTTTGGAAGCTTGTCATTGTAGTCTGTTTGATTATGGCTTTTTCGGCGGTGTCGTTAAGTGTTTCGGCCGCCGAAAAAAAACCGGTCACGCGTAAAATGCTTCTTGGCGGCAGGCTGGGTGATGGCTGGTTCGTGCTTTCCCAGGCGCTGGCCTATTTCGTAAACAAACAATCCGATTGGCTCCGGCTTGAAGTCGTTGCCACACCCGGGGTGAGTGCCGGCGCGGAAATTGCCAGCAAAGACTATGAGAAGTATATCTACATTTCCCCATACTTCGGCATGAAGCTCAATCCCAAGTCCAAGCGGATTAATTTTTATGACAAGGAGCGTATCATCGGCTTTTGCACCGGCAATGTATGGACCTGGGTCACTTATGATAATAAAATAAAAACCGCTCAGGATCTTGCCGGCAAGAAAGTGTTCGTCGGCAGACCCGGCGGTGCCAGGACGCATTTCGAGCAAGCCGTTCTAAAGGAGCTGGGGATCTTGGATAAAGTTAAGCTGCTCAATGGCGGCTATGGCGGCGGCAGAAACGCTTTGAGAGACGGTCTTGCGGATGTTGCCGTGATGAATTTCGATTATATTTTGCCCGCGGGATTCAAAAAAGGGGGATTGATCGAGGACCTGGAAACACGCAAACCCGTCTATTATATCAACCTGATGCCCCCGGAACTCCAGCTTAAATTGGATATGGTACCTGTGAAAATATATGCCGGTGCTATGGATAAAAAGACCCAGAAAGAGGCGGTATATGCTTCAATTGACGCTATTTACTGGTGCGCCGATGCGCGTATGGACCCGGCCGTGGTCGAAGAGGTCGCTCGGATCCTGTATGCGAATGCAGGCAAATTTACAAGCTGGCACGCTCAAGGTGCGGGTATTACCCAGGAGTCCATTCCTACCTGGGTGCTCAGTGAGAAACAGATGCATCCCGCTGCGGTGAAGTTCTACCAGGAGGCGGGTGTTAAAATTAAGCCGCTGGGCGATCTTTTGCCATAGACTCAGGAGTTTTGCGCTTTAAACCGCTGGAGGATCCGCATAAAACGGATTCTCCAGCACTAACTTTTGGATTTCAGAGATTGCATTTCGGAGGCTCGGATTATGGAAGAAACATTGGAATCGAAATCTACCGTAGAAAGAATTGTGGCTGTGGCGCTGCCAATAATGGCCCTGGTCATGATTATCTACCAGTTGATCTACACCCAGTATCTGATTCAAGGCCCGACGGCACATAAGATTACCCATCTGGGATTAGGACTTATCGTGGTCCTTTTGTCACTGATTCATAACGAGAAAAAGGGCCGGCCTTTGAGATGGGTGCTACTGGTGATTTCGTTGATCTTTTCGAGCTACCTGATGATCAACCTCGGTGAGATCCTGTTATATCGTCAGTCTATTCCTCTTGCCTCCGATATCGTCATAGGGGTTGTTGTCTTAATTACGACATTCATCGTAGCGTATCAGGTGTTAGGCAAAACATTTGTTATCATTGCCGGTGCATGCGTTATTTATCTGGTTCTGGGCCGCTTTCTTCCGCATCCGTTTACCGTTGCGCCGGTCTCCTTCACCCGGATAATCATGTGGCTCAGTGCGGGAGTGGGTATCGAACAGGGGGTATACGGGCCGATCCTGGGCCTTTCGGCAAACTATCTGTTTCTTCTGATCGTATTCGGCGGCATGCTGTATGCATTTGGCGGGGTCAGGTTCATCATGGGTGTTGGAAAATGGCTCGGCTCGAAATTCAAAAGCGGTCCGGCTGCAGTGGCTGTGGTCGGAAGTTCGTTGCTCGGCAGCATGACCGGTAGCACCGTGGCAAATGTTACCATTACGGGCGCATACACCATACCGCTGATGAAGAAAGGCGGCTATGAGCCCAAACAGGCAGGGGCCATTGAAGCCGCCTCATCCAATGGCGGCCAGATTATGCCGCCCGTCATGGGCGCAACAGCCTTTATCATGTCCGGCTTCACCGGTATCCCTTACATCCAGATCGCCGCAGCCGTTTTGATACCGGCGATATTATACTACTCCGGCCTGCTGATATATGTCCAGATAAATGCCTATAAACTCGATATTCAAGTAGCCAAAGAGGTTGTCAACGGCAAAGAACTTCTCTTGGATGCGCCCCTTTTTGTAGTGCCGTTAGGGGTGCTTATTTTCCTACTGGTGCAGGGATTTTCGCTTCCTTTTGTGGTGTTTTGGAGTATTGTCAGCCTTGTCACCCTGAGTT
>JASFIU010000585.1:0-3055 GCA_050122495.1 Desulfobacterales bacterium
CTTCCGACAGGTTTACACCGCTTTCTCCTATAAGCGTGTTATAGCCGTTTGGAAGCCTTTCAATGAAGTCATGAATTCCAGCCACGCGGGCTGCACGCTTTATTTCAGCCTCGTCGGCCTCCGGGTTGCCATAGCGCAGATTGTTTGTGATCGTGTCGGACAGCAGTCGGGGACGTTGAGCCACATAACCGATTCGTTTTCGCAATGAGCCTACATCATATTCCGAAGCCGGAAGGTTATCATAATATATATCTCCTGAGGTCGGCTGGTAAAATCGTAAAACCAGACTCAAAAGGGTTGTTTTTCCGACACCACTTGGCCCGACAATCGCCACACGCTGTCCGGGATGAAAATAAATAGAAAAATTCTGTAAAACAGGCTCACTGCCATTATATGAAAATGAGACATTTTGAAATGCGATATCACCGGTCAGATGCTGCACCACTTTGCCGGTACTGTTATTATCTTCGGGAACGATGTTAAAAAGAGCAGATAACCGTTGTAGGGCGGCAAGGGCTTTTTGCAGCTCAAGATTGGCGGAAGCCAGGATTTGAGCCGGGCTGAATACGTATGCCAGATAGGCCTGAAACGCCAGTAGCGAGCCAAGCGTCCATTGGCCGTCTATAATCCAGAAGGCCCCTATTGCAAACGACAGCACCCTGGCCATTCCCGGAGTGGAATAGATTATAAGATTAGCAAGGGACGCCACCGTGATCTGTTGCAACGAAGTTTTAAATACCCGCTGCCAGGCGGATTTTAATTGTTTTAAGGTATGCCTCTCTGAAGCATACGCCTTTATCAAAGTACTTTCGGAAAGTGATTCCTGGAGATTACCGGCGAGATCAGCCTTTTGCTCCATGGTCCGGTGGTTCAAGTGATGCAATTTGCCGGAAAAATAACGAACCCCCCACCCCAATGCAGGCAGAAGAATCAGGACCACGCCGGCTAGCCGCCACTCCAGATAAAACAAAAAGCAGACCCCACCTATAAATCGGATCACATTGCCGATGATATAGACAATCGTATTTGAAAAAAACCAGCGTACCCCATCGATATCTTCAGTTAGCCGCGACATGAGATATCCGGTTTGATGGTCATCGAAGAATTTTTTGGGGAATCGCAATACCCGGGCGATTAGATCCTGTTGGATATCCAGGGTGATGCGCTGTTCGAACCTAGTAAAATAAAATTCGTGCAACATTCGAACCAGTTTTTCCGCCAGCAGAAAACCAGCCAGCAATATGACGGCCGCCGCTAAAAGTCCAATTTGCCGGCCCAGGATAACCTCATCAACCAGATAGCGGGTGATCAAAGGCGCCGGGAAGGCACATATTGAAGCCAACAGCACCAGGCAACCCCCGAACACGGCCTTGCGCCAGTGCCGCTTCAAAAAAGGCCAGAGGATTTTAAAACTATCCTTCAGATCCGTATGATCCTTGTCGCCCGTAATGCGATCTTGCGGTATCGGGCCGGATAATCCTTGCTTCAGATATTTAAGCCAAATTTTCATTAAAAGAAGCGCTTAAAGTGAGCTATAGTGAACTAAAGTGACTAAACTTACTTTTTGAATTTTTAAATAAGAAACAAGCTTTTTTGGGAAATAAATAGTTAACAGTTTAAATATAAAGTTTCCCGCGAAGCGGGATGACAGTTTTTGGGCGAGCGGGTCGCTCGACCGAAATATCTGCGTCTGTCTGCGTGAGTCTGCGGTTAAGAACTTTCAATAAGATCAGAATACAAATCGTCCAACTTTTGGATCATCGCTTCCAGACTGAATTGTTGGCAGTATTCTTTTCCCCGCTGCCCCATCTCCCATGCGTTTCCGGGATCATCCAAAAGCTTTTTGATACCATCCGCCAGGGCTTTCTCATCGGCCGGCGGCACCAGATAACCGGTTTCACCATGTCTCACCAGATCGGGGATGCCACCGACATTACTGGCCACAACCGGCTTTCCCGCGGCCATGGCTTCAACCAGAACCCGGCCCATGCCTTCATTGAGCGATGGCAGAGCCAGCATATCGAATACCGGCATGATTTCATTTATGTCGTCCCGCCAGCCCAGGAATTTAACCCTGCCGTTGCCACTCACTCCAAGGGCTTGCGCCCTTAGATCTACATCCAGATCACCTTTTCCAACAAATACCAGCGACGTCTCCGGATATTCCGGCCAGACATATTCCATAGCCTTAATCAGGTACTCCGGCCCTTTAATGGGGAGCAACCAGCCGACAAATCCGATAATTGCGCCATTTTGATCCAATCCCAGAGAGCGCCTCTTCTCCACCATATTTCCATTTGAATTCATGTATTGGTCAATATCAACGCCACTGTGGATTTTGAGCAACTTCTCCGATGCACAAACAGATAATCTTTCATAGTCGTTTTTCTCACCATCGGTCAGCGCCACAATTCGATCCGTGAACCGTGAGAAAAGTTTTTCTGTCCACAAAAATACCTTTGAGGCAAAAGGGCTAAAGTGGCCATAGAATACGTGTCCATGCGGTGTGTGAATAATTTTTGGTCTGAAGGTAATTTTCGCAGCAAGTCGACCTAGTAGGCCGGCTTTGGAAGAGTGGGTATGGACAGCATTCGGCTTTTCTTTAAACATCAGCCACACCAACGATAGTAATGCTTTAAAGTCCTTAATTGGACGGATACTGCGCACAAGAGATGGCAGCGTAATTGTTTTAACTCCATTCTTTTTTGCATCTTCAACACCATCTTCAACGATCTTTTTCTCAAGCTCGGTCATCCCTGATTCAAGAGAAAGCCCATGAACCAGAATAATTTCATATTTTCCACTGAGCTCTTTGCAGGAAAGTAAAGTATTCTGAGCCGATCCGCCCATATCCAGACGGGTGATGATGTGGAGGATCTTAGTCATCAATTCTAAAATTGAGAAATTAAGGCTTTTCAGCCCAGATCAAAAGAGAAGGTGCTATCAATCGGTTACCACGGGTAATCGTAAAAACGAGCCAAGAACAAATATCAATGCATATTTTTGCGATCTTGACAGGATAATTCAAAGGCATGTGATTATAAGGATCTCCAGA
>JASFIU010000586.1:0-3051 GCA_050122495.1 Desulfobacterales bacterium
TTGAATATTTCTTCGAACCATTTTAATGATTCGCTATCGGTAATATTCAGCCTTTTGGCGACAGCCGGCGAAAATACAGCAAATGTTCCGGTGGCCTTGGCACAGCAAACCTCATCCTTGTTATAGAGGCTCCCCTGCATCAAAGCCTCGTGTTTGCCTGTATGCTCCAAAACCGTGCCTTCCGCTTTTAAGGGATTGCCCACATAAACGGGCTTTAAGAAGTCAACGCTGATGGATTTTGTCATGGACACCCGTTTCAGCAAATAGATCGCCGCCCAGCTCATGATTTCGTCCATGATCGTTGTAAGGACGCCGCCGTGAACCAGGTTATTCCAGCCGCAAAGATGGTCGGGCACGGTTATTTTTGAATATACGGCCGCTTCATTTGTGTAGAATTTCATTCGAAGGCCGGATGTGTTGGCCGGGCTGCAGCCGAAACAATTGTGGTCACTCCGATTGGGAAGTGAGATGTAATCTTCGGTTTTTCGTATCATCTGTTGTGTCTTAGCGGTAAATTTCCTCGAATAATTGGTTGGCGAAATCCATATTGAGCTTCTTAAGGATTTTATATTGATCCAGGGCCGCGGCTTTGTCGCCCAGTTTTAAATAGACCTTTCCCATTCCATAATGGGCGGGCACGAAGTCCGGATTGACACGAATGGCCTGTTTAAACGCCTCCATTTGTTCCCCGGTTTGGCCGAGTTCGCCGAACATGAGACCCAGATTGAAATAGGCTTCAACAAATTCAGGGTTGATCTCGATAGCCTTTTTATAGGCATCTATGGCTTCCCGGTATTGGCCGAGTTTCGTGTAGCTAAGTCCGATGTTATAATGGGCCTTTGTCGCCTGCGGGTTGATGCGAACTACATTTTGAAATGCCTCTCTTCCATCGACAAATAGGCCGATCTCGGAGTATATGACTCCCAAATTAAAGTAGGCTTCTTCGAAATCCGGATTAATACTGACAACCGTCTTATATGATTCAATTGCGTCAGTTTTACGCCCGATTTTGTGGTAGTAATTTCCCAGATGGAAATAAGACATCTCGTTTGAGGGATCTGTTCGGATAGCCTGTTTATAAGCCTCTATGGCGTCATTGTGACTGTTTTTGCCGGCATAGCAATATCCGAGGCCGTACCAGGCGGTTGTGCTGTTCGGGTCATTTTCGGTTGCCTTTTTGAAAAACTGAAGGGCTTTCTGATCCTGCCCGTCAACCGAAAAACTAAATCCCTTGCGGCACAGCTCGCCTGCCAGGACCGGTTTTTGATTGCTGGTCCGAAACGTCCACTCCGAGAGGGCTTGGCCCGGTTCAACGGACTTGAGGGCCAGGATGGATTTGCCTGATATGGCGAAATTAAGATTCTGGCCCTGCACGAATTGAAAGGTGGCCACCCCCACAACTTTGCCTTCCATATTAACCACCGGACTGCCGCTTGAACCGGGGGAAATCGGGGCGGACATCTGGAAAAAAGTCCCGATTCCGGGTATTTCCCTCACGGAAGACACAATCCCATCGCTGACCGACTGTTCAAGTCCCATCGGACTGCCCACAACCATGACGCGTTGGGCCACCGGTGGTATTTCCTCGCTCACCTTGATCCAATGTACCTTTTCGGGAGGGATATCCACCACTACTTTAATCAGATCGGTTGCTGGATCTTCAGCGATGACGGAATTAATCGGATATGTGCTGCCGTCTGCTGTTTTGATTTCAGCACCGAATTTACCGGCAAGCACATGATAATTCGTAATTAAATGGCCTTTATCATTTACAAAAAATCCGGTGCCGATGTTGGCCACATTACGGTCCACATCGTAAGCCACAACGGTGCCCACAGAGGGCTGGATGATTTTTACCAGTTCGGTCAATTCGATCTCGGCCTTGAGCGGCGTGGAAAAGAGAAGCACCCACAGACCGAACAGAATCATTATTCGTCTTGATTTCATCCGTGTTTCCTTATCATTCAAAAATGGCTGAATATGCCCTTGCATTCCGAAAATCAATGAAATTTCATGCAAAAATGAATTGAAGACCTATGATAAGCATAAAATTCGCATGATAAAGCATTATTGCACTATTTTTTGATATTTCGTCAATAGGCGATTACGCGCAATGATAATTTTCGAATGGGTCCCACATCAAAGCGGCCGTAAATCACTGAAATATACCATATATGGGTTTTTTTCTTGACATTTAACTATATATTGCGATATATATTATACACGAAGATGATTGTTGCTGGCCATTGGTGATAATCATTTGAGGGCAGGCAGGGCAAATCCAGCGCAACGATTTGCCCGAAATGGTCATAGTGAGCAACTGCAGGGCGTTGTAAAACCGATTATTGTTGAATTCAGTTTGTGATAATGTTTCATTATGACCGCAATTAAAACACCCCCGGGCGGTGTGAGGGCTACCCGGGGGTTTTTTTTGGGGAATCGGGGCACCGAACTAAGGTTTATCCATTTTGGTCCCACCAGCGTCTCTCAGCTCTCGTTGGGCCTCGACACAGTCGCAGTGGCCGTCAATGGCTTCGATAAAATGCATACAGCGATTGCTCACCGTCGATTTTTCGGCGTACTTGCATTTTTTCTGAGCATTCCATTCCGTCCCTGCGCTGCAACGCGACATCAACCCAGCCACGCAGTAATTGGCGCAGCCCAGCCGCACCTCGCGGCTTTCCTCGCGGCGCAGGCAACTGCGTTTCTTATCCGGTAGGCATTTCGTCATTTTAATCAGAAACCGTTCCCGATTCTTTTTAGCGTATAAAAATGGAGGGCTGTTAATTAATTGTTGTACACGGCCGCTGACTCCAATTAAGGTAAATGTGAAGAGACAAATGGAAGGTTGAAGTTACAGATTGAAGGTGGTGAAACCGTCGGTGGAAGGCCGTCAAAGTGTCGATGATAACCGGATGTTTAATGATCTGATAAACGCGTTAATCCACAAATACGTTTCGTCGCTCTTTACCCTTCTTTCTTTTTTCGTTGAGAATCCGTCTGCGATCGGCTCCACTTCTGCGATCGTATCGTGTTCGTCTCTCGTTGACG
>JASFIU010000587.1:0-3051 GCA_050122495.1 Desulfobacterales bacterium
GTATTGCTGCCGGTAGAGTCCCATTTGTTTGGAGCACTCAATGCCTTCTTTCCAGCCTTCCCGGTAATCATGGTATAAAAACGGGACGCCCACCGATTTGCCGATGGATTCTCCGATCGAGCGGATGAGCTCATGTTTCTGGTGCTTGCTGTATAGCAGAGTCGAAGAGTAGTAATCGAATTTCCCGCGTTTGGCCACCAGGGCCGTTGAGCGCAGACGATCATGATAGCAGTAATTACAGCGCTCGGATTCCCGGAAGGCGACGTTGCGGATAAATCCTTCCAGATCGTAGCCTTCCTGGTAAATGACCTTTAAATCGATCTGCTCGGCGAAGGCTTCGAGGGCTTCCTGACGCTTCAGGCATTCGGTGTAGGGATGGATGTTATGGCGGTAAAAGAATGCCATCACCTCCAGGCCTTCTGCGCGCATGGATTTGATGGGGTATATAGCGCAGTTCGCACAGCAGACATGCAGCAGGACTTTCATTTTCTTTCTCCAAAGATAGCTGTGCCGATCCGAACCAGGGTGGCGCCTTCTTCAATGGCAACTTCAAAATCACCGGTCATACCCATAGACAGTTCTTCCAGGGTTACATCGGGCAGCCCTTGTTTTATTCGATCCCGCAGTTCACGCAACGCAGCGAAAAACGGTTTTACCTTCTCGGGTTGATAAAAATAGGGCGGCATGGTCATCAGGCCTTTAATGGTTAGGTTCTTCAATTGGCTGATCTCCGAAATCAACCCGGCCGCCTCATCGGTCGAAATTCCGGATTTAGTGTCCTCCGCGCTTATGTTCACCTGCACCAGGATCTGCTGGATTTTATCCACTTTTTTAGCCTGTTTGTCCAGTTCACGCGCCAATTTGAGCGAGTCAACCGAGTGAATCAAATCAAAAAGCCTGACAGCATATTTGGCCTTATTGGATTGCAAATGGCCGATAAAATGCCAGTTCACCGGATATTGAGCCAGGGCATTGAATTTTTCGCGGGCTTCCTGCACATAATTTTCACCCAGAATCGTAACGCCGGCTTCAATGGCCTGCTTGACCGTTTCGGCTGGAATCGTTTTGCTCACCGCCACCAGACGAACCGAATTCGCATCCCGGCCGCAGGATTCTGCCGCCTGTCGAATGCGTTCCCTCACTTGTTCCAGTCTTTGTTTCAATTCAGGATCTCTCTAGTGAATATAGATCTAGTCATTTTTTTAAATAGACAGAATTTACAGGATTAATTAGATCTTTTTCTGGACCACTTTCCTGATGAAAGTGATCCAACACAATCCCGCCAAAAGCGGCGGGAACTTTATCGCTATGATAAACGGAGGTGAAAAGAAACCGAATCGGTATTATAAAAAATTAATCGAAAATACTATATTGTCGCCATAGGCGAATTGTTTTTTTTGGCTTTCATCCGGAAAGCTAAAAAATTAAAATCCAGAAAATCCTGCCTGCCTCGCCGAAGCTTCAGCGAAGGCGGGTAAATCCTGTCTAATAACCTAATACATATAGTCGTAAATTTAATGGCTTTCGAGATTTAATTCCACAACGCCCTCACTAATTAAATGCTCGATCACCTCGCATACCGGAAGGCCGACCACGTTAGTGTAAGATCCATCAATGCTTTTAACTAAAAAGGCGCCGATGCCCTGGATTGCATAAGCACCGGCTTTATCAAAAGGTTCTCCGGTTTGAATATACCATTCGATTTCCGCATCACGCAGTGTTTTAAACTGCACATTGGTTTTTACCGTTCCTGAAATAATATCTTTTTTTACTTTACGGCAAAGGCAATAACCCGTGATCACCTGATGCATTTTGCCGCTGAGCCTTTTGAGCATAAAGCGCGCTTCTTCTTTAGAGCCGGGCTTGCCTAAAATGCTGGCGTCGATCAGCACGATTGTGTCGGCCCCCAGAACCCAGCTGTCGGCATATTTCTCTGAGATATCAATTGCTTTTGCTTTAGCCAGGGTCTGGACATAAGATTCAGGATCTGACATCCTCACCGAACTTTCGTCAAAATCGCTTGGAATTATGGAAAATTTGAGCCCGGCCTGTTCTAAAAGATCCTTTCGCCGCGGGGATTTAGAGGCGAGAATCAACTTAGGACGGTCATGCGGTTTTTTCATGCTAAATTATTAACAAATGAAATACCGTTTGACAAGCAGCAGGCGAAAGACTCTTTTTAAAGTTTTAACGGTCAACTAAGGGACCTGGTTTGAGCGATTGTCGAGGTTGCCACAGCTACAAGGAAGATGTTGTTCCGCTATAGTTGACTATGCGGGACGGCATCTGACGCAGTAGATGCGGTAAGATCGGCAATCCCCAGTGGGGTTTCAAATTTAAAAAATAAAAATGATAGGATTCCTTAAGAATAATACCTGTTTCCCATTTTTTAAATTTGAAACGCTCAACCCAGGTAAAAGTTATTGTAATTAATATATATTTTTGATATTTATAAAGGTTATGTTTGCGGACCGCATTCGCTTCAATCACAACAAGTTGTTTTAAGGGCCATTGATGACTGAAAAGCCTAACAGGAAATACCGCATACTCGCAGTTGACGATGACCAGGCGATTCTGGATCTGTATCGGCAAATCTTAAATTTAGATTCTAAAAAAGAAGGGTCTGATAGCAATTTCGAAGTTGACTGCTGTTCCCAGGGGAAGGAGGCGGTGGAAGCCGTAAGGCTTTCCCTTGAATTCAAAAAGTCGTATGCGGTCATTTTCCTTGATCTGAATATGCCGCCCGGCCCTGACGGGGAATGGACCGCCGAACAGATTCAGAAGCTGGATCCATATACAAATATCGTACTGGTCAGCGGGTTCATGCGCACCAGCCCGGCAAAATTAGCCAAACAGTCCAACCTCCCGGATAAGCTGCTGTATCTACAAAAACCGTTTCATCGGCAGGAGATTCTGCAATTTGCAACTGCGCTGAGCGAAAAATGGCAGGCGGAATTGAAATTGCGCAATCTGCATCAGCAGATGGAAGGATTGGTGGAAGAACGCACCAAAGCCCTGCTGCATACCAATGAGCAGCTGATAAAGGAAGTT
>JASFIU010000588.1:0-3050 GCA_050122495.1 Desulfobacterales bacterium
GATCTCGGTTTCATCGATGCTAAAGCCCAGATCCTGAAGCACCGCTGCAGATGCAGTCAGTATTTCACTCTCATCTCCGGAATCAAATATCCGCGTCTGCAACTGACGGTCTTTGAGGGACTCGGGTGACAGCGTCAGTGCTTCTTTGTAGATATTGCCCTGGCAGGCGGTCACCAAAGCGCCCAGGCAGATTAAAATAAAGCAAATTTTAAATGTCCGATGGATCCGCATCAGGATTTTTCCTTGTTAAAATCTGCTGGCATGATAAGCAAAGTCGCGCACTTTTTTTTGTTCATCAAACTTAATCACAACGGTAAGGGTGCGCTGGGTCTCTGACTGCGCGCCGGCAGACCGGCTGTAACTTCCGGAACCCAGCCCGCCACCGGCTGTTCCACCACTTGCGCTGCCGATGAGCAGAATTGCGCCCAATCCGCCTGAATCTCTTGAGTAGGTGACATCGGTCGAAATTTTGTCGTACACCCACACCTCACGGCCTTCACCATCTGTTGTTACGATATTGGGTGATCCCAGCACCTCGACAACCTCAGCAGCCGACATGTCTTTCCTTATTTCTTTCTGCACGATACCAACCGTCATCTGGCGCTCCTGCGCACCATGGGTCTGCTGGTAGTGCTGGTGCGCGCTCATGCACCCGGTTAAAGCTAAAATGACCGCCATGGCCAATAATCCTCGAGCGATGATTGAATGTTTCATAATGACCTCCTGGAGAAGACAGACTGCGATATTTTGATCGCGTATCTAAAATTCATTGAGTCGATTTATTTCTTATTATTTATATAGCAACTGTTGTTCCAAAGCCGCATTTTGTTCAGCCAGAAGGCCTAGTATTTTTTGCGAATCCGGCCAGTGAATTTAGAAATTGAATTATTATTTCATTATTACAGCAAGTTAGAGATGAAAACGATAAATATAGAGCCCTAAAAAAAGTTTGTGTATGAGATATTGCGATCGGAATAATTAAGCAGGAACATTTCAAAAGGATGCAACTTTGGTTGACACGATTTTGGGAACTGAAAATATTAAACAATTATTTTAAAAGGTTAGAAAGAATGCAGGCAGGTTTACCGCGCAAGAAAAGTTGCACTGTTTATTAACGAATTCGCTTTGGAATAGCGACCATCTGTCAACGGCTAAGATAAGCTGCCACATCCACGGTTAGAAAAGGTACATAAGTGATCAGCAGCACCCAAACGGCAAAGACCAATAAAAAGGGTATCACCGTCTTCCAGACGCTAAGTAACGGTTTTTTAAATCTCAGCGATGAGAAGAAGAGATTCATCCCCACTGGCGGAGTGAGATATCCCAGTTCCAGATTCGCCAGAAATATAATTCCCAGGTGGACGGGATTAATCCCATAGGCAACCCCGAGCGGCACAATTAACGGCACGATTACCACAATAGCCGTATAGATATCCATCAGGGCGCCAATAAGGAGTAAAACCAGATTCAGAATGATTAGAAAAGCCCATTTCGAGTGGATGGTACTCTGGACCAGATCAATGGCTTTCAGCGGTATCTGTTCATCGACAAGGTAAGAGACCAGACCCGTCGCAACGCCCATGACGATTAGCAAAGCCCCGGTCAAGCAGCACGATTCAACCAGGGTCTTCGGAAGTTCGGAACGAAATCGGATTTGTTTATGGATGATCGTTTCGAGTAGAATCGCCCAGATAGCCACAAATGCCGCTGTTTCAACTATTGTAAAAATTCCACTGAAAAGGCCGAAAACGACAAGCAGGGGCAATAACAGATCGCCTTTGGCCATCCAGGTCGCGCGCAGCGCTTCGCGAATATCAAAAGGTCGTCGCGAAATCACACCAATATGCTCTTGATAAATACTGAATCCGGCTAAGAACAGAATGAGCAGTATGCCCGGCACCAATGCCCCCATAAACATTTTGTCGATGGGCACATGACCATAGACGCCATATAAAATCACCGGGAGGCTGGGCGGAAAAAGCAGCCCGACCGAACCGGAAGACGTCAACAGGCCCATACTGAACCTCTGACGGTACTGGGATGCAATCAGCACCGGCAGCAGCATGCCGCCGAGCGCGATGATCGTTACGCCGGAAGCGCCGGTGACCGCCGTAAAAAGAGCAGACACACAAACCGTTGAAATGGCAATTCCCCCCGGCAGCCAGCTGGTCCATGCTCTGACTAGGCGCACCAGTCTCTGGGCCGCCCCTCCGGCTGCAAGGATGGAACCGGCGAGCGCAAACAAGGGAATGCTCGGCAACACAGGGTGGGTGAAGGTCCGATAGGTTTCAGCGGACAGAGCGGCCAGGGGAATAGAAGCACTCTGAAGCAGGACCAGGCTGACACCCCCCAGAACAGCAAACAGGGGCATTCCGGCAAATGCAAACAATATCAGCGCGATGACCATCGGGATGATTAAAAACTCCCGGGCCTGTTCCGGGATCAACAAAAAGCCGGCCGCAACACCAATTGCGCCAAGCGCAGTTAATAGCCTGATTCTCCAGCGCCGGTTGCTCCGCAGAATCGTCATACCTCCCATAACCAGAAAGGCCACCGGCATCGCCAGCTGGGCCAGCCAAACCGGAAACCATCCGCCGATCATTTCCGGACTATCGAACTGGTAATAAACGAGCTGGGCGGATGACAGCACCAGCAAAAAGAGTATTACCGCTGTGATAATGCCGATTAAACTGGTAAGCATGGCACCGCCACGTTTAAAATTGAAGATCATCTTGGTGGCAATGGCGATATGCTTGTCTGAAGACGTGGCCAACAAAGCCCCGATAAGGCCGATCCAGAGCGTCAGGTGCTGGCACCAGGCCGCCGCTCCGGTTATTCCGATACCGGTAATTTTTCTGCCGACGGTTTCCAGCAACGGAATTCCCATTAGCGCCGTCAGAAAAATTACGGTTAGAATGGAAAGGCTGTGTTCACCGATTTTTTTTTGATTTCCTGTTTTCATTTTATGACCCCGCCTAAAGATCTTCTGTTTGGATATGGGGTTATTCTTTCCCTGCAATGGCCAAAGCCGCCTCAAACCACTCATCCGG
>JASFIU010000589.1:0-3044 GCA_050122495.1 Desulfobacterales bacterium
TTTTAGATAAAATTCTCCAAAAGTCAAGGAGCCATCCGCCAAACTTGAATCAACTAGCACTTCATAAGAACCGTCTTTGAGGCCAGTAAATTGGTTATGATTAATACAAAAGCCCCAATTTTCCTGATAATACGAGGTTCGGTAAGGTATCCAATCAGGATGATCGGGAATGGTGAATAGGTGCTCTTTCAGTTCATTCAGGGTAACCTTTTTCCTGATTGGCGCGCTGTAATTCAGCACATGCAGATTCGATTTCTTAAAATCAATGATTTTATCTCCCCCTGAATCTTTCACCCAGGCATCTTCAATGCTCCATTCCTGGGGTACCTCCCAGTCGAAAACCCGGGTGCCGCTCGGAACCTCTTTGACTTCCAATGGGACAATTGACTCTATTTTGTTTAACGTTTCCCTGACACCCTTACCCGTTATGCTGCGACAAATCGGGTACAATTCCGACACCAGCTGATACATTCGGTTGCCCGCTGCGTCAAAATCGATAGATTCAATTCGTTGCTTTAATTTGATTTTATCCATTATTTTCTGAGGCGTCAGGTTTCCAGTTATGTTCCGTGGAATCAAAATCTTCAATTTCTTGATCTTTTTGTGAAATTGTGCGCTCTGCTTCAGGCCAGTCAATTTTGAACTGCGGATCATTCCAGCGGACAGCCCGCGCATACTCGGGGGCATAAACCGCACTCATCTGGTAATATACTTCGGTATTGTCGACAAGGGTTTGAAATCCATGGGCAAATCCTTCCGGTATATAGATCATTTTACGATTCTCAGCGGTCAATTCAACCGAGATCCATTGCATGAAGGTTTCCGAATCCGTTCGTAAATCGATTATCACGTCATAGATCGCGCCTATGGTGCAGCGTACCAATTTCGCTTCCGCGTAAGGATCGACCTGATAATGCATGCCCCTTAAGGTTCCTTTGCCTTTATTATACGAAATATTGCATTGGACCCAACTAGGACTAAGACCGTGTCGCTCGAATTCTTTGCGGCACCAGGTTCGTGCAAAAAAGCCGCGTTCATCCTCTAAAAGTTCGGGATCGATCAGAAACGCTCCCTTGAGTTCTGTTTCGCTAAACTTCATGAATAAATTTTGACCTCCGGAATCAAAGTGACGAATTGGCCCCCCCACTCACGGATATGGGCCATTTGATGCATAATCTCATCTTTCAGGTTCCAGGGAAGAATAATCACATAATCAGGTCGCGTTTCCTTTATTTTGTCCGGGTGGTGGATGGGGATATGGGTACCCGGTAAAAAATAGCCCTGCTTATGCGGGCTGCGATCGACCGTATAATCTATATAATCTGTGCGGATGCCGCAATAATTTAAAAGTGTGTTGCCTTTGGCCGGAGCACCATAACCCACAAAGGTTTTACCGGCATTTTTGGATTTATTCATGAAATCCAATATGGATCGCTTGGTTGACTGCACGTTCCGGTTGAACAAGAGGTAGGGTTCCAGGCTTTCAAAGGCCCCTGCCTCTTCTCGTTCAAGCAAGGTTTTAACCCTTCCGCTGATATTTTTGAAAGCGTCTTCCGAATGCCGGGCGTATATTCTTAATGAACCCCCATGGGTTGGCAACTCTTCAACGTCAAAAATGGTTAATCCGTTTTGAGAAAAAAGCCGGCTCACGGTAATGAATGAAAAATATGAAAAATGCTCATGATAAATCGTATCGAACTGATTTTCTGCCATCAACCGCATCAGATGAGGGAATTCCATCGTAATTATCCCATGCGGCTTCAAAATGACTTTCATGCCTTTTACAAAGTCGTTGATGTCCGGCACATGTGCCAGGACATTATTTCCAATCAACAGGTCAGCATAATATTGCTCTTGAGACAATTCAAGGGCGGTCTGAAATCCAAAGAATTTTTCAAGCGTTTGGATCCCAAGGTCCTGTGCAGCCTGAGCCACATTTGCAGCCGGCTCAATTCCCAATACAGGGATGTCTTTTTCTTTAAAGTATTTAAGCAGATATCCATCATTGCTGGCGATTTCTATCACCTGGCTATCTGTATCAAAACCAAATCGGTCGATCATCGATTCCGTATAGGCTCTGGCGTGTTCCAGCCATGAATCAGAAAAAGATGAGAAATAAGCATAATCGCTGAAGATTTCCTCAGAAGATTGAAAAACCGGCAATTGAACCAGATAGCACTGCTCGCACACATAAGCCCGCAAAGGATAAAAGGGCTCCATCTGATTAATCTGATCCGCTTTAAGATAGGAATTGGCCAGAGGAGATACGCCCAGATCAACAAAAGTGTATTCCAAAGAATTATTGCATAGTCGGCAATGATTTATCATTTAGCACCCATCTTGCCAGCAGACGCACCGATGCGCCATTCCAGATTTTTATCGAGATAGCCATTCCGCCGCAAATCTTTTAGAACCCTTAAACGCATATAATTTGAATTACGAAAATCCGGATCTTTAAATTCCATCTCCTCCAAACCTTTTTTCAGCTCTTTTATCGAAGCTTTCAAATCCATCTCAGGCTGATAATCAGGCGCCAGTCGCTTAAACAGATCAAAGTTCACCCTATACGAACGTTTGTCCGGCAAGGCATCTTTATTAACCGAAACGGCAATATTGGGCATAACTTCAGCCACGGCCTCAGCCAGGTGTCTAACCTGATAATTCCATTCTTGACTACCAACGTTGACGGCCAAAAACGCCCCGCCCCTGTCAATATCTCGAAAGACAGCCCACTCAATTGCTTTTGCCATATCTTTCACATGGATTAAGGGCCGCCAGGGAGTTCCATCGCTCAAGATGGTAATTTCCTTAGTGGCAATAGCGCCGGCAACAAAATCATTGAGCACCAGATCGAGTCTCAAACGCGAACTCATACCGCAGGCCGTTGAGAACCTCAGACAGGTCACCTTGAATTCATTTCCGCACAGTTGCTGTAAATCTTTCTCGGTAAAGACTTTGGATTTTGCATATGCCGTCAAGGGATTTAGCGGCGAATCTTCCGTTCTTGGGTGATCTTCAGCAGCTCCGTACATACTGCAGCTGGA
>JASFIU010000590.1:0-3041 GCA_050122495.1 Desulfobacterales bacterium
GACACCCGTCGGAGAAGCGACCCGTTTTCAGCTGACGCCCTCCAAAAAAATTGCGCTTTATCTTCCGATGATTATGCTGGGACTCTTAACGGTGACGATCGGGCTGATGTCAGAACCTTTCTTTAAACTGGCAACCCAGGCCGCCGGGCAGCTATTGAATCCGGCAGGTTATATTTGGGCCGTTCTGGAGGGGATCAAATGAGGCAGGTCAACGTATTGCTGGGAAATATTTTTTTGGCGCTGGTCTGGATGGCGCTGACCGGAACGTTTACTTTTGCCAATTTTGTGGTCGGCTTTGCTGTCAGTTCCTTGACCATGTGGCTGGTCGGTTCGCGTGGTGAAGCTGCTTTTATTGTTTATATCAGCCGGATTATTCGTTTCGCCGGGCTTTTCTTTTTCTTTCTCTGGGAGCTTCTGATAGCAAACTTGCGGGTGGCTTATGAAGTGTTAACACCGGGCTACCAGATGCGTGCCGCCATCATCGCCATTCCCCTGGATGCCAAATCCGATCTGGAAATTACGGTTCTGGCCAATCTGATCACGCTCACGCCGGGCACCTTGAGCCTGGATGTCTCACAGGATCGCAAAATCCTTTATATCCACGCCATGCATGTGCGCGATGTGGATAAATTTCGACACGATATTAAAGCCCGCTTCGAACGGCGCGTTATGGAGGTTTTTAAATGATATTGCAGACGACGATCTATTTCATTGTTTTTCCGCTGCTGGGTTTGACCCTTGTGCTCGGATTTATCCGTCTGCTCCTGGGACCGAAGCTGCCGGATCGCATCATTGCCTTTGAGCTGATCGCGATCTCCTCGGCAGCCATTATTGTGGTCTCCGCAATTGCCACCGATCAGTCTGTGCTGTTGGATGTGGCCAGCGCCTGGGCCATCATTTCCTTTTTGAGCGTGATTGCATTTTCCTTTTATATCGAAAAATGGAGAGGCCGGCCATGAGTGAGATGGTGATATCCCTGTTGCTCGTTGTGGGCTCTTTTTTCATGCTGGTGGCCGGTCTGGGCATGTTGCGGATGCCGGATCTTTTTCTGCGCATGTCCTGCAGCACCAAGGCGGCAACCATCGGCGTCGGAACCCTGCTGTTTGCCCTGGCCTTGTACTTCGCAAATCTGGGGGTGGCCACCCGGGCGCTGGCAACGATTGGTTTTATTTTTCTGACCGCCCCGGTCGGGGCGCATCGGATCGGCCGGATTGCTTATCTGGTGGGGGTCGAGCTCTGGGGTGGGACGATTAAAGATGAGCTTAAGGGGGTTTATCCCGATGATGCCTGCCTGCCTTTCGGTCAGGAGTGCCTCATACCCGATATGGACGCGCCCGAGGTCAAGCCGGATGTCGAAAAAGAAAAGCCTTGAGGAAATGACTCCAAGGCGAACTTGACAGTCAAAGGGGTATCCCTATATTTTTTATTACGTTACAGAAATTCAGAGACGTTATGGAGGGCAATTAACATGGGGGGGATCTTTAAATTTTTAGCCGTATTCGCCGCGATTTTTTTGCTAACGGCCGGTGTCTCCATGGCCGATTCCAAACCGCCTGCCGTTGGCGGTGTTTTGCCGGAGTTTGATCTTTCCGTACCCACAAGCGACGAACATCAGAAATATCTGGGCGTCGCCGGCAAAACTTTCACCATCCCGCAAATAAAGGCCGAAGTGGTCATCATCGAAATATTTAGTATGTATTGACCTTTCTGTCAGAGGGAGGCTCCCTCTATCAACGAGATGTACCGCAAAATCGAAAGCGACAGCAGGCTCCAAGGCAAGGTCAAACTGATCGGCATCGGCGCCGGGAACTCGGCATTCGAAGTCGGCTATTTCAAAAAGACGTATAATATACCGTTTCCCCTGTTTCCGGATGGGAATTTTGCCATCCACAAAAAGGTGGGTGAGGTCAGAACACCTTTTTTTATCTGTATTCGTATTGGAGATGACGGCAGTCACCGGGTTTTTTATTCTAAAGTCGGCGGCGGCAAAGATGCGGATCAACTCCTGAAAAAGCTCCTAGCGGAATCAGGGTTATAATAAGGAGGCGCTGGCAATGAAAAAATTTTGTTTAATAAACATCGTTTCGGGCTTAATCTTTTTTCTCTCCGGCACGCCGGCTTTAAGCGTCTCAGAAGCATTCAAAGATAATATTTATAATCCGGGCCAATTAAAACCGGTTGACAGTACCTTAAAAGTCAAAGTCGGCGATCTCGCGCCGGACTTTACGTTGCCGTCTGTTTCCGGTGAAAAAATCACGCTGAGCCATTACCGGGGCAAAAAGCATGTGGTCATCTCATTCGTTCCGGCGGCCTGGACACCGGTTTGCTCCGATCAGTGGCCGGGTTATAACATCGTAAAACAAATGTTTGACGAAAACGATGCCGTCCTTCTGGGCATCACGGTTGACAATATCCCGACCCTGTATGCCTGGACCAATCAGATGGGAGAGCTGTGGTTTCCGGTGCTTTCAGATTTCTGGCCCCACGGTGCGGTGGCTGAAAAATACGGTCTGCTGCGGTCCAGTGGTGTGAGCGAACGCGCTTTGATTTTTATAGATAAAAAAGGGCGCATCCGGGACATTCAGGTCGCGGATATCAATGTAAGACCCGATCTGGCCCAGTGTGTAACGACCCTGGAAGAAATGAATAAAAAATAATAGAAGTGGTTTCACAAAGGATGATTTTGATGAATCTGATCCGGCGCACGTCCATATTCAAGGCAGTTCTACTCGCAATTATTTTTTTTATTGTGACCCCTGATGCGGGTGCCGGCGTCACCATTCAAAAAATCTCAGAATCGGCGCTGGATGGGCTGGTCAAAGCCGACAACAATAAAATCCTGCTCACCTTTATGGCCGCCTGGTGTGGTCCCTGTATTGACGAATTACCGGCCTTAAACAAATTATATCAAAGGTATAAATCCCAGGGCCTGAAAATAATCGGCATCAGCATTGACCTGGAAGGGCCGAAGGCCATGCAGCCGATTGTGGATAAATTGAAAATCAGCTTTCCGATTTATTGGTATGGGGATACCGCGGTCC
>JASFIU010000591.1:0-3025 GCA_050122495.1 Desulfobacterales bacterium
CGGCAGCAAAAATTTTTTCTTCTTCATCTTATCTCCTTCAACGTAAAGTTTGTTTATAAATTTTCATTATAAAAGGCCTAACGAGTGTTAACCGGTGATCGCTTTTATCCATAAACTGCTGAAAATACATGACGTTCTTAAAACCGGTACCCCCGACAGCCGATTTCGTGGGATTGTTTTATTATAGCAAGAAATATTCCAAGTATAAAACAGAAATATTTAATATATAAATTTCAATGGGTTAAAATAAAGACATCCTTGTATTGGCAGCCGAACGTCAGAAAATCGTCTTATTTTGTGAACAATATGTCAAATTTTTTAAACGCCGCTAGTGTCACGTCCCACAAAAGTGTTACAAAAGTTATGTAGTCTATTTTTTTAGGCCAGTCGAGTCGAAGCAAGCAGCCAGTAGCCAATCCAAGCTTTTGAAATAGGTGATACCTGAAATCTAATTTTGCAAATTAGCCACGGGACACAACACTAGGTGCGAGTGGAATAATATCACCTTTTGGTTTTCTTACCTTAAAAGTTGCGGTATGGTCCCCTATTAAACTCTAATCAATAGGATCTAGCGTGAAGCACAATCGAATTCAACAACCCCGCACAAACGAAGCTGACAGCCTAAATCATTCGGCGATCCTTGCACAAGACCTTAGTGTCCGTGAAAGGACCTTTGTTATCGGGGCGGCTTTGCTGGCACTTTTCCTCGGGGCTCTGGATGCCCTGATTATGTCAGCCGCCATGCCCACCATTGTAGCAGAATTGGGCAGCATGCACCTTTACAGTTGGGTGTACACCACCTATTTTCTCGCCCGGGCCGTGTCCCTGCCGATTTTTGGTAAGCTGGCAGATTTATATAAAACCAAGACCCTTTTTCTGATTTCCATCGGAATTTTCCTGGTTGCATCGGTTCTGGCAGGCCTGTCATCGAATATGCTATTTTTGATTGTTGTGAGAGTTATTCAGGGGATCGGCGCCGGAGGTAATTTTGCTCTGGTTTACATTGTCCTGTCCGATGTGTCGTCTCCGCAAAGCCGTGGCAGGACACTGTCGCTGGCCAGCTCCATTTGGGGGATCGCGAGTATTTTAGGACCCACGATCGGCGGTTTTATCGTCACCTATTTTTCCTGGCGCTGGATTTTTTTCATTAATGTGCCGATGGGTTTGCTTTCGCTGGCGGGCATCGCGGGTTACCTAATCGAAATGCGCGCCAAAAAGAAAGAGGTTTATCTGGACCTCCCCGGGGCGGCGATACTGTCCGTATTTATTCTGTCTTTTCTGATGGTGTTTTTAGTGGGGGGACGCACCTATGCCTGGCATTCAATTCCGGTCGTCAGCCTTATACTCCTGACATGTCTAACTGCATGCGGATTCTACTTTGTTGAAAAGCACGCCAAAGAACCGATTCTTTCATTGGATTTTTTTGAAATTAGCGAATTTCGAATCGGAAATGGCGCTGTATTTCTGAGCAGTTTTGCGATTTTTTCGCTTTTTGCATTTGCACCGCTTTATATTCAAGGGGCTCTGGGTAAATCACCGATGATGGTCGGCGCGGGGATGCTGGCACTCAGCCTGGGGTGGTCGCTCGGCTCCCTGGTGCTGGGGCAGATGCTCAACATTTTGGGGCAACGGATCTCCGCACTTATCGGGGCCTTCTGTCTGGTCGTCGGGTGCGGCGCGTGTCTTTTTTTTACGGCTGCAACTTCAATGACAACGATTTTTCTCATATTTTTACTGACCGGGCTGGGTATGGGCTTTGTCACTCTGGTAACGCTGGTGGTGGTGCAAAACTGTCTGGACATCTCCGATCTCGGTGTTGCCACGGCTTCACATCAATTCGCGCGCACATTGGGAGGAACCGTCGGCATTGGTATTTGCGGCAGCTTTGTCATTGCAAAAATCTCACAGGCCGCACACGCGCTGATTAATTCCGGTTTAAGCGATGCGAGCCAGCCAGCACTTCTGTCCGATTTAAAGGCGAATATTGAGAATCTATTGCTACCCGAAGTCCAGGCCGTATTATCCGAGAACGCCAGAATCCTTTTGCAGGAAGCAATTGCCAGAGGTGTTTCGGTGCTGTTTTGGATTGTTTTCATCGCCGCCCTGATATGCCTTTGTTTTTGTTTGCTGCTGCCCAAAGGCAAACCTGCTAAGCCTGAAACGGGGTAGGCGCCATTTGTTTTCGGGTGGAAATTGGTGTAATGTGTTCGGATAATTAAAAAAAGGTTTCAGGTTTCGGGTGTCAGGTGTCAGGAAAATACAGAGGATAGATAACAGATGTCAGTAAATAAAAGGCAGATTGTTTTCATCCCCCAGCAATTTGTTTGCTGACACCTGAAACCTGACACCTGAAACCATAGTGGTGACGATTTTTATAACCCTTTTAGAACGCACCACCCGATTTAAGGAGGAAGAATGGCCCCAAAAAGTTACAAGATCGCCGTGATTCCCGGTGACGGAATTGGTAAAGAAGTGGTTCCGGAAGGCATCCGGGTTCTGGAAGCCGTAGCCCATAATTTTGATATCAGTTTCAAATGGGATGAACTCGCATGGAGCTGTGAAACCTATGCCCGTACCGGTCGCATGATGCCTGAAGATGCAATCGAACAGCTTCGCCGCTATGATGCAATCTTTCTCGGTGCCGTCGGATTTCCCGGTGTCTCCGATCATGTTTCTTTATGGGGGCTTCTGATTCCCATCCGTCGCCAGATGCAGCAATGCATCAATCTGCGCCCGGTCCGCATGCTAAAAGGGATGGTCTCGCCCTTAAAAGACAGGGGGCCCGAAGACATCGATTTTTTAATCGTGCGCGAAAACAACGAGGGCGAATATTCGGAAATCGGCGGGCGCATCTATAGCGGGACTGAAGCCGAAACCGTTGTACAGGAATCGGTTTTTACCCGCCGCGGCGTCGACCGGGTCATGCGTTTTGCATTTGAACTCGCCCAGACACGTGAGGCCAAACACATTACCTCGGCGACCAAGTCTAACGGAATCATCCACGCCATGCCTTTCTGGGACGAAC
>JASFIU010000592.1:0-3024 GCA_050122495.1 Desulfobacterales bacterium
AACCTGTTTGACAATGCCGTGCACGTAAACTGGAAAGCGCATTTGCATGGCATCAGATTCCTCATCGGTTAAGGCTTTCATGCGCACCACGGCTTCACCTTCTTTAAGGACCCTCACCCGCCAGTCCACACGCTTTTCGTTGTTGGCCGCAATCACCACCGATTGGGTCTTCTTTTGGCCGTTTATCAGCCCGAGGCAGCCGCCGTCGAGCTCCAGCAGGACTTTAGTGGATTTGCGGCTTTTTAAATAATTATGGACGTTGGCCGACAGCACGACCTCATCGGTTTCCACAAAAAAACGGGGTGCCTGCAGGCGCACGATCAGATCTTTGCGGGTGACTACATCGGCGGAACCCTGCCCGACTTTGGTTCCGTGCCCCATGGCCCAGACCTTAACCTGCCAACCGGTCAGGTTTTCAGGCATGTTAAATTCGACCTCGGCCCGTCCCTTTGGATCCGTGATGACGCTGCCGGACCAGTAAGCGCTGTCGACGAATTTGGTGCGCACACCGGGCTGGACAAGATCCGCGGGCTGGGCGGCCTGGCTTTCTTTGTCAGCGAAGCTGTCGCGGGTATCTTCTTTCATCTTTAAAACCCCGCCGACTTCATCGGCTTCGGCCGGGGAGGGGGCGCGGGCCGCCGGGGCGGCTTTGGCGACCATTTGGGATTTTGCCCTTTTGTCTTCACCGGCAAGGCCTTTGCCGGAGGCAGCCGGCATCATCAGGTGTCCGAATACCCCGATGTTTTGCATGGGGAGTTCGCCTTTTTTTAATTGATTGGCAAACCAGCGCATCAGGTTGGATTCCTGGTTCAACCGATGGTGCCGCCGCCATTTCCAGAAAAACGAGCGGATTTCAGGCACATTCGAACCGCCGGAAATATATTCCAGGGCCCGATCATAAACACTGATGACCGCCGCTCCCTGAAAGGGCTCACCGTAAAAATCGGTTAGCTGAACGTTTAGTTTGGCTTTTTGTCCCGGGCGAAAATCGGTTTGGGAAGGGGTGACCTTGACGTTTAACATTCGCTTTGCGGGCGGCACCACAATTTCACGGATTTCACTGTGGACCTTGCCGTCGTAAACCGTTATGGCTTCGACAAAAAAGTTGGGCATATCTTTTTTGGAAACTTTAATTTCGGTCAGCGCACTTTTACCGGCCATGGGGATCACACGCGGCGGCAGATAAATCCCGTTGACCGGGCGCACAAACAGCACCACCGCAGCACCTTTGCGATCGGTATTAATCTGCAGCCGCGCCGTATCGCCCGGTGCATACTCGGCCTGATCGGCAATCAATTCGATTTTGGCAAAACGGTAGCCGGCACCGTCATCGCCTTCACCGCGCACGGTAAAAATATAGCCGCCTTCGATGGAATGCTTTTTGGCATCGGTGACCGTGAAGGCCAGCCGGTATTGTCCGGGCCGCGAGGCCTGGATCTGTAATGCAGCACTGCCTTCGGCATCGGTATTCAGGGACCAGCCGGCGACTTCGGTTTCTTGCGGTTTATTTTCCTCATAGGTAATGCGGTACAATTTCAGCCGGCCTTTACCGGCAATCGGTTTTTGATCAAGGCTCTGGGCCTTGAAGCTGGCGCGAATCGTCTCGCCGACCCGGTAATAACCTTTGTCCACCCAGGCATATACCTTGAACGGTTTGCGGGCCACCAGCACGTCTCCCTGACCGACAATGGTGCGCCGGGACAGATCCCGAACTTCGGCGCGGATGGTATAGCGGTGATCGCTGTCGCCGTGAATCAGCTTGGCCAGCCCGGTATCGATGCGGATGTTAACCACGCCGTCCGAACCGATTTTGACTTGCCCGTCGGCCACGATTTCCGGCTGTTGCCGTGGCCAGTTCTGCCACCAAGTCCAGATCGGACGCAGACAGCCCCAGTTTTGCCAGCCCGGGTACCAGGGGTAGTCATAGGCATACCACCAGTAGCCCGGACCGTAAAACCAGTCCCAGTAAAACGACGGGTACCAGCGGCTGTCGTGCTTGCTGCGCAGCACCTTGTACGTCACGGTGGCCTCGCTAACCGGGGAGCCAAAGTAATAGGTTGCCTTGATTTTGGCTTCGATGGTTTCGCCGAGCATCACCGGTTCGGCCGGCGCTTCCACTTTTACTTCAAACTCGGGTTTTTTGTATTCTTCCACCCGAAAGGTCTGGCCGCCGTAAACGCTGCTGCGTTGGTGGGAGATACGATAGACCCCCAGGGCGGCGTCGGCCGGCAGCTCAAATTCGCCCTCCATACCGCCGTAGGCGTCGGCCGTGAGCGTATTGGAATAAACCTGCTCATTTTTGGGGTTGTGGATCCGCACACTGAAACGCTGGCCGGCAAAGGTTGACGTGTCCTCTTTGTCATACTTAGCCTGCCGCACCCAGGCTTTGAACTTAACGGTCTGGGACGGTCGATACACGGGACGATCGGTCATGATCAAGGTTTTGGCCTGATTGTATGTGGGGTCGTAATAATTGGGATACCAGACATTGGAAAAACCCAGATAGGCCAGGCGGCCTGCTCTGGTCCGGGCGGTGGCCAGCCAGGACATATTTTTAGGCGCATCGCCGGGCTTTAGAATGAGAAGGCCGTCGCTGTCGGTTTGCCTTGTAAGGCTTGTATGGCGGATCCGATAACGTTTGGTTCCTTTAATGCGCTCGGTGCGATAGCCGAAAAAATCGATATCGACATCCGCCAGCGCCTTGCCGCTGACCGCATCGGCCACATAATAACACATCTGATTTTTAAGCGGTTTTTTGACGATAACGGTATCGCTGACCCAGATGATAATACGGGCGGTATTGCCGCGTTGCATCTTGGCGACCACCAGGTACGCTCCGGCGGCTTGCAACGCATCGGGAAACCTGACCGTCACGTGACGATCCCAATGGCGCCTATCCGGATCCAGATCCAGCTGCCAGCTGGCCACCTGCTTGCCAATGTAGCGGGTTTGATTTTCATGCACCAGGCGCCAGCCGATGTTGTTAAGGTTTACTTTTTGCCAGTCCAGGCGCCGTGGTTGGGA
>JASFIU010000593.1:0-3019 GCA_050122495.1 Desulfobacterales bacterium
GGGAGGTATCAAACTCGCCATGGGGCAGCCAATCATTTTCCAGCTGAAAGCTGTTAAATGAAAGGCTCTTTTCATCGATGGCATCTACCCGTACCGCATCAACCGGGCATGCGGCAACGCAATGGCCACACTGTAACGAGCGATCACCGGTTACCCGGGCCTTATCGTCCTGCATGCTGATGGTTTCGGAAGGGCAAACCTTGACGCATAACCCGCAGCCCGTGCATTTTTCCGGATCAATGACGGTGGTAACTTGTCGGTCAATCATTGCTACTCCTGAAAGTCTAAAAATTCTCTGAGTTGTGTTAGAAACTGAATCTTAGGAAAGGCGTATAGAGTGACTAAAGTTAAGGAATTCTGTCTATTTAAATTTATTCCTCACGCAAAGACGCTAAGCCGCAAAGAATATTTATTTAAACAATAGAAAAACCTTTGAACCTTTGCGCCTTTGCGGCTTTGCGTGAGGCCAAAGCTTTGGGTCACTCTAGGCGCCTTTTCGATCGAGCTCTGATTTGAGCTGTCTGGCCATCAGTCGCTCATAGAAATTCGGGGCAAACCGCGACATCCAATAAGCCAGTTTGCCGACCGGTGACAACACCAGTATATTTTTCTTCTTTAACATCGCCCGGCAGACCGCACCCGCCACACGCGCGGGCGAATCCTGCCGGCCGGCCGTTGATTGCGGGTGGCGGGTGACACGGCCGTCCGCGCCCAAGGCCCGGGTCTGCAATTGGGTTTTCACAAATCCGGGACAGACGATCATGATGTGAACCCCGCTGCCGGTCAATTCAGCTCTCAGAGAAGTAAACAGCCCGTGCAAGGCGTGCTTGCTGGCACAATAGGCCGTCCGGCCGAGCAGGGGCGCTACGCCGGCCACACTTTCAATGATGACGATCGAACCGCCGCGCGCGATCAGACTGGAAATCGCATACTTGGTGCAGTGCAGAGCTCCAAAAAAATTGACGTCCATGATGCGGCGATAGACGTCTACCTGGGTGTCGACAAAAGCGCTGCGTTGGGTGATACCGGCATTGTTGACCAGGATATCAATCCCGCCGTAGTGCTCGACGATTGCATTGATCGCCGCCTCGCAATCGGTCTCGCGGGCGACGTCACAATAAATTCCAATGGCGTCCACGTTATTCGAAACCATATCATTTGCGGCAGCTTTTACGGCGGCTTCATCAATATCGAGCAACCCCAGCTTGGCACCTCTGGCAGCAAATGTTTTGCAAAGGGCCGCACCGATTCCACTGGCCGCACCGCTGACCACGGCGATTTTATTTTTTAAATCATTGGGTGCCATTAATGCCTACCACCAATTATCGCGATTTCAAAATGTCTTTGGTTTCAGGTGTCAGGTGTCAGCAAACAGATGACAGAATGCGAGATTAGACAACCCGCACGTCATCAGCTTCATTATCCTGACACCTGACACCCGAAACCCGACACCTGTAGTGTTGAAAGAGAAGATTGATAAACTCATGCCGCACTTTACAAATCACCTGCAGGAAAAGACACTAGAGAGATATCCTTTCCGACCCTGCTTGAAAATCTTTCGACAACGGCCGCCTCGAAAAAACAAAGGCGGCGACCAGACCGGCGATAATATGCCAGATACCCCACCAGGCCACCAGAATGGCCATTCCACCGAGGCCGTCAAAAAAGTTAAATACCAGAACCAAACCCAGACCGGAATTTTGAATGCCGACTTCGATGGACACCGCCCGGTTATCGGGCTCGCTCAATCCGCAAAGGCGCCCCGACCAGTACCCCAGGTTGAGCGCCAGAGCGTTATGTATCAGCACGCCGACAAATACCAGACCGACATAATTTAAAAAATTTTGCCAGTTGATTCCCAGGGCCGCCGCAACGATACCGATGAAAAACACCAGCGAAAAAATTTTAAACGGCTTTCTAACCTTGGCCGCCAGGGCCGGAAATGACCTTGAAATCAATAAGCCAATGCACAGCGGAACCCCCAGGATGAGAAAAACGGTGATAAAGACATCCAACGGGCTGAGGCTGACTTTTCTTAGGATGTCAGCAGTATGCGGATTCAGGCTGCCCCACAACGCTAAATTCAAGGGCGTCATCACAATAGCCGCCACAGTAGAGACCGCCGTCATGCTCACCGAAATGGCACAGTTGCCGCGCGCCAGATAGGTCATGATGTTGGAGAGGTTGCCGCCCGGGCAGGCAGCCACCAGGATCATGCCCAGCGCGATGGATGCCGGCGGATTTATGACAAGCGTCAATAGAAACGTAAACGCGGGCAAAAGGGCAAACTGGGCAACCAGGCCGATAACCGGTGCTTTAGGGGCGACCAGGATGCGCTTAAAATCTTCCAGTTTCAATTCGAGCGCCACCCCCAGCATCATCAACCCGATGGCGGCGTTGATAATAAACAGTCCCTGGGGATTAAAGTTCAGTCGCACCTGATCGATCGCTGCCAGGTCCATGGCCGTATCAAAACCTCCCTTTAATAAAAGTGACTAAAGATGATTACATTTCGATCTTGCCCGTTCGTGCAGCCACCCAGAGCCATGCTCCGGGAGGATCAATATTGGCCACCGGATCCACATCCGCATGGATTACCGCCGGTTTGCCTGAATTCACCGATCGTTCAAGGGCCGCTTCAATTTCCGAGGCTCTCTGAATGTGCTCACCGTGACAGCCCATGGCCATGGCGACCTGATCGTATCTTACCGGTGCGTGGTCATGACCGAACCAATCCGCTTCACGGCCGAACGCCCGTCTTTGGGCCGATTTTTCCATGCCGTAGGCCCCATCGACGGCCACAATAATAATAACGGGCAGGTTGTGCCGGACTAATGTTTCCAGCTCTTGAATGTTGAATCCAAAAGCACTGTCTCCGGTCACACAATAAACGGATTTATCGGGCTGGGCCAGTTTGGCCCCGATTGCATATGGCAGTCCGGTTCCGAGATGTCCGAAGTTCATCGAATAAATAACAGAGCGCTGGGTTTTGGGCACATGATAGTGAATACTCCAAAGC
>JASFIU010000594.1:0-3008 GCA_050122495.1 Desulfobacterales bacterium
AAGGGGACCCAGACCGAAAAAAACATCCTGACGGCTTTTGCCGGTGAGTCTCAGGCACGCAACCGTTATACTTATTTTGCCAGCCAGGCCAAAAAAGATGGCTATGTGCAAATTTCGGAAATTTTCACCGAAACCGCCAATCAGGAAAAAGAACACGCTAAAAGATTATTTAAATTGTTGGAGGGCGGAGAAGTTGAAATTACCGCAGCATTTCCGGCCGGGGTTATCGGCACCACGCCGGAAAATCTCAAAGAGTCCGCTGCCGGCGAAAATTATGAATACACCGATATGTATCCCGGATTTGCAAAAGTCGCCAGCGAAGAAGGATTTGACGAAATCGCCGAAATATTTAAAGCGATCGCCGTGGCTGAAAAACAACATGAAAAGCGATATCTGGCACTTGCAGCCAATATCGCCAACAATACGGTCTTTAAAAAGGACCAACCGGTTGTATGGCGCTGCCGGAACTGCGGTTACCTGCATGAAGGCGAAGGCGCCCCGGAAGAATGCCCGGCATGCGCCCATCCGCAGGCGCATTTTGAACTGCTCGGGGAAAACTGGTAAAACTTGTTTCTAAGTCTCATCTTTTGCCCGCTGGCCGCGTTGTAAGCCGTTTTCAAATGCTCACGTACTCATATGTACGCTCCGCTTTCAAAACGGCTTACGCCTTGCCAGCAAACAAAACCTAAGCCTTAAAAACAAGTTTTAGAATTTTTTGAAAAAGATTCTGAGAAAGATTTTCAACCATTTAACTAATCAACTATTCAACAAATTACTAAATATCGAAAGGAGAAAAAAATGGCAGAAAGATTCGAAGTTTATAAATGTGAGGCCTGCGGTAATATTGTCGAGGTCCTGCACGGCGGCGGCGGTGAACTGGTATGTTGCGGGGAGCCCATGGTGCGCCTGGTTGAAAATACCGTTGATGCGGCCAAGGAAAAACACGTTCCGGTTATTGAAAAAGTCGACGGCGGTGTTAAGGTAAAAGTAGGCGATGTTCCGCATCCCATGGAGGACAAACACTATATCGAATGGATTGAAATTATCGTAGACGGCAAAGCCGACCGGCAGTTTCTCAATCCCGGCGAAGCGCCTGAAGCCGTGTTTAAAGTTGAATCAGACAATGTCACCGCCCGCGAATATTGCAATCTTCACGGTCTGTGGAAAGGATAATGGCCATGTTGACTGAAAAAATGCAAAAAGCCCTCAACGGCCAGCTGAATGCGGAGCTTTATTCCTCTTACCTGTATCTGTCAATGAATGCCTATTTTAAATCGGTTAATCTGGATGGCTTTGCCAACTGGATGCATTACCAGGCACAGGAGGAACTGGAACACTCCATGAAGTTTTATGACTTTATTATCCAGCGCGGTGGAAAGGTTCATTTGCAGCAGATCGAAGCCCCGCCAACTGAATGGAGTTCTCCTTTGGCGGTCTTCGAGGCCACCCTGGAACATGAACAGAAGGTCACCGGCTTAATTAATGATCTGGTTGATGTCGCCCATGAAGAACGCGATCACGCCACCAATATTTTCCTGCAGTGGTTTGTCTCCGAGCAGGTTGAAGAAGAAGAAAGTGTCGGCGGCGTTTTAGAGCAACTAAAGCTGATGGGGGATGCGAAAGGCGGTCTGTTTATGATCGATCGTGAGTTGGCCAAGCGCAGCCCGTCGTCCGAAGGATCTGAAGAAGCGAACTAGAAAGCGTGCTTCCGGTCAATAACTGGCTACTTGCCTCTGGCAACTGGCGTCTGGCAAAACCGATTCATGTGACATTCAGAAAAGGCCAGAAGCCAGCTGCCAGTGACAGGCGACAGGAACCATTATCTAACGCATATTTGCCGGTAGCCACGGACCACTGACAACCAACAACACACATATATCCCAGGGAGGTACGAAAATGCCCAGTTGGAAATGCTCGAATTGTGGGTATACCTTTGATGCCGATGCCCACCCCAACGAGTGCCCATCCTGTAAAGAAAAATGCGAGTTTTTAGACAACACCTGCTACACCCCGGACTGTGAAGGAGAGGGTATCGATAACCGAATTGCCCGTCCAAAAAAATAATTATTTCTGGCGATAGCTGTCTGAAAACGTTGCACTACAAATGTGAGGTAAACCCAATGTCCAAAGCGCTGATCGTATATGCCACACGAACGGGAGAAACCCTGAAAATTGCGGATCTGATTGCCGAAGGAATTCGATTTGCAGGCCACGAAGCTGAAGTGGTCGAAGCCAAAGATATCAAAAGTGAAGCTGATCTCGAAGGCTTTGACGGTTATGTTTTCGGGTCATCCACTTATCATGGTGAAATGCTTCAGGCCATGAAGACTTTTCTTTTTATCGCCGAAAAGGCAAACCTTGAAGGCAAACCCGGGGGCGCTTTCGGTTCCTTTGGATGGAGCGGAGAAGCCAACGATCGAATCTTTGATACGATGAAACACATCTTGAAAATGGATGTGGTTGGGGATACCCTGCGCTTAAAATCAAGCTCTCTCCAAGGCGGCTTACAGATGGCCCAGGACTATGGACGGGGAATTGCAAAAAAGCTCGGCTCTTAAACGCATTAAAAACGAAAAGAAAACATTAATTACCACAGAGCTCGCAGTCTTCGACCCTGAGTTCACGACCGAAGGGAGCTCACAGAGAAATTCATTTAGATTAAAATACCCTAATACAGTTGTTAATATCCAGTCTCTCTCTGCGCTCTCGGTGTTCTCTGTGGTAAAACATTTAAAATCTAAACGGAGGTAATAATGGCAGACACAATATCGACACCACAGCATTGCCCGGGTTACGCAAATTTTAAAACGCTCAAATCATTTACCTGCGAATGTCCCAAATGCGGGCAGGTCAAGGAAATCTTTTCAGATGAATTCGATCGTCCGCACACCTGCTCCAAGTGCCAGGAGCCCATCGACTTTTCGCAATGCAAGCTGGAAGGCGAAGGTAAAAGCATTTCTCCACGCTAACCGATCGCAGGCGAATAAACAACGAGCAGATCATAATCA
>JASFIU010000595.1:0-3007 GCA_050122495.1 Desulfobacterales bacterium
CCAATGTGAGCAGACGACAGATTCACTTTATAAGATTTTACTTGAGATGGCAGCGCATCCGCCGACGAAAACCGGTCGGCGAAAATTAGGAGATAAAGACAGTCTCAGGGATAAATTTTTGGATGCATTTGAGGGTGAACAGAAAAAACAGGCTGCGGAGTTACTCGATCTTGGGCGCAGCAGCTATCAGCTGCGGGATGACGACAATATTTATCTGGGCCGAATAGAGGCGCAGCTGCTTGCCGCCGTGCGTGAAGCCCGGCGGCGAATTGATGATTTTCAGGACGGGCGCCCGGGGCAAAAAATTGCCGATGAACTCATCCAGGTTGTTGAAAATTTGGACCACCGGCCTCACTTTCAAACGCCCTATCAACAACAGCCGGGTGACGGTTTTGTGATTCAACCCCGCCAGCTTATCGGTCAGCCGGCCGGACCGGGATTGGCAAAGGGACCTGCCCGCGTGATACAGAATGCCGCCGATTTATCGGAATTTAAATTCGGTGAAATTTTAATCTGTGACGCTGTGGACCCGAATATGACCTTTGTGGTTCCCCTGGCTGCCGGTGTTGTCGAAAGGAGAGGCGGCATGTTGATCCACGGGGCGATTATTGCCCGAGAATACGGCTTGCCCTGTGTAACCGGCATCCCCGATGCCACCGGTCTCATTGCGAATGGGGATGAAGTTACGGTCGATGGGTATCTGGGAATCGTCACGATCGGCTCTTCAGATCTCCAGAGCGGAGGTTAAACCGATTGAAAATACGCTTCCTCTAATCCATCTATCAAAAGAAAAGAACGGATTTTAAAACGTAAGAGTTCAGCCTTGGGATGATTTACGAAGCCGGCCAGGTGAGGGTGAACGGCCAGAAGTTTAGCCCGGACCTTTTTTCTTTTTTCCTCGCTTTTGATTGCAGCGTAAGTGCCTTCAACTGTGAGCGCCTTTGCCTTTGAGCGAGGCGATACATCCCGGGTGTCGATCAAAAGACTTACAGCTGGATTTTTCATCAAATTTCCATGCTTGGTTGTATTTTTGTGAGTCACCATATAGATTTCTTTGCAATTTTCATCGGTGACATAAGCCATCAGCGAGCAATGCGGTTTGCCATTAGCTACTGTTGCCAGGACACAAATTTTGTTCTCCCTGGCAAGCGTTTGTATCTCTTCGCGTATCATTTAAGCTCCAAAACGGATTTTTATTTTATTGCTTTTTAAGGATTATCATAGTTAAGTCTTCCAGAGAATAAAAATTTTGCCAAGCTGGCCTGTTATTTTGGGGTAACTAGAAGTGGTTTCAAAACCTCAGATCAGGTTTCCCGCTTGAAGGCGGGATTACACCTCTTGATTTTAACAAATTAAGGTGTGCATCAAGGGCCCCGCTAAGCGAGATTACATATCGAATCTTAAAAGATTAAGGTATGCATCAAGGCTTCTCGCTTGCTTGGTAACGCAGCCCGTGGAGCCTTTTGAGCCCCTTAATTTATAAGGATTAGATGCGAAATCCCGCATCATTTAGCGGGAAGATGGGGTTTTGAAACCACTTCTAAGCAAAGGAGGTGCCTTATGCAGCAGAAGGTGCGGTTGGGGATCAGCTCCTGCTTGTTGGGAAATGCGGTGCGCTGGAATGCCGGCCATAAGCTGGATCGTTTCTTAACCGGCACACTGGGACAGTTTGTCGACTACGTTCCGGTCTGTCCGGAGGTTGAAGCAGGATTCGGTGTTCCCCGGGAATCGATGCGTCTGGTGGGTGATCCCGAAAGTCCGCGCTTGATTACATTTAAAACCAAAAATGATTGTACGGATCAAATGCGACGCTGGGCCCGGAAACGGGTAAAGGAGCTGGAAAAAGAAGACCTGCACGGCTTTATTTTCAAAAGCGATTCTCCCAGCAGCGGGATGATACGGGTAAAAGTCTATACCGAAAAGGGCATGCCGGTCAAAAAAGGGGTGGGTATGTTTGCCAGGGAATTTATGGCGCATTTTCCGCTGATCCCCGCCGAGGATGACGGCCGCCTGCATGATGCCAGAATCAGGGAAAATTTTATCGAACGCATTTTTGCGCTGAGACGCTGGCGGGAGACCTCTGCCACGGGCAAAAGCATGGGCAGGCTGGTTGATTTTCATACCCGCAACAAGCTTTTAATTCTGTCGCACAGTCCCAAGCATTATTCGATTATGGGCAGACTGGTGGCGCAAGGCAAGCAGATGCCGATGAAAGAATTGTACGCCCAATACGAGGCCGCTTTGATGGAATCATTAACGCTCAAGACAACGACCAAAAAGAATCTGAACGTGCTGCAGCACTTGATGGGATATTTTAAAAAACAGCTGTCTAAAGACGAGAAACAGGAACTGCTGGATGTTTTCGATCAATACCGCCAGGAGTTTGCTCCGCTCATCGTACCGATTACGCTGATAAACCATTATGTCCGTAAATACGATCAGCAGTATTTGAAGTTACAGACTTACCTGAATCCGCATCCGGTGGAGCTGAAACTAAGAACCCACGTGTGAATTGGTTTGAGAACCACCATCTTTTACCCGATGGCCGCGTTGCCCCGCCAAAGTAGGCGGGATCTCGCATCTATTTTTATGAATATTAAGGTGCGAGTCGATCCGATTCAAAATGCTCACGTACTAGCGTGTACGCTCCGCTTTTGAATCGAATCGACGCCTTGCCCTCGGGCAAAACCTGGCGGTTCTCAAACCAATTCAAGTTTTTAGTAAATATTGATCTGATCTAAAAGGAGCTTTTATATGGACTCCAAGCCGATTCTTGTTACCGGTGCGACGGGTTATGTTGGGGGGCGCCTGATTCCGGCCCTGCTCGACGCCGGATATCGGGTGAGGGCCATGGGCCGCTCGCTGGATAAGCTCGGATGCCGTCCCTGGGCCCGGCTTCGACAGATTGAGCTGGTTGAGGGCGATGCCCTTGACCGTGGGTCCCTTGAAGAAGCCTGCCGCGGTTGCCGGGCGGCTTATTATCTGGTGCATTCCATGATCGCCCAGA
>JASFIU010000596.1:0-3006 GCA_050122495.1 Desulfobacterales bacterium
TTAACGTCCACCTGATTGAACCCTCTCCTATTTTCGGAAACGGCGGCAACACCCCAACCCCCGGTTACCGGTTAAACGCCCGGATGCTGGAAGCGGCCAAGCATCAGGGCATCACGATGTGGACCCATACACGCCTTCGCCGCACGAAACGGCAGCCCCAATCTCTACAGGTACAATTGCAACAGGATCCCCGTTATGTCGATTTGGCCAAATGTACCGGATGCGGTGATTGTGTTGAAGTCTGCCCCGTGACGGTGCCGGGAAGCGACCGTAAGGCCATATCTTTGATGGGCGGCATTCAGCCCGGATGTGCGGCGATCGAAAAGTTAGGCCAGGCGCCATGCGCCGGTGCCTGTCCCGGCGGTATACACGCGCAGGGATACATTGCTTTCATTGCCCAGGGACGATTTCAGGAGGCCCTGGATCTCATTCGTGAAGCCATTCCATTCCCGGGTATCCTTGGACGGATTTGTACCCATCCGTGCGAGTTGAATTGCCGCAGATCTGAAGTCGATACGCCGGTATCCATCCGTTTGTTGAAACGCTTCGTGGCCGATTGGGAGCTTGATCATTGCACTGAACCGCAAGCTGAAAGAATAACTGAAAATCCAGTCTCCCCGAACGCCGCGAAGGTGGCGGTGGTCGGTTCCGGCCCGGCCGGTATGACCGTGGCCGATCGACTGGTTCGGTGGGGGTATCGTGTCACCGTTTTCGAAAAGCTGCCGGTGATCGCCGGAATGTTATCAGTTGGAATTCCGGCCTACCGGCTACCGCGCAAAGTCATTGAACGCGAGTACCGCCGCATTGAAGCCCGGGGCATTGAAATCCGACTCAACACGGCCATCGGGGCCGGCGGGGACCATAGCCTGGATGACCTGTTCAAAATGGGATATGAAGCCATCTGTTTGGCCATCGGGGCCCATCAAAGCCTTTCCCTGAGAATACCCGGTGAAGACCTGCGCGGTGTGGTCCAGGGGATCGCCTTATTAAAAACCATCAATTTGAACCAAAGATTTGATGCCGCAAAGTACGAGGCCGCTTTGAAACGCATGCTTTCCCACGGTGAAAAGACACGTGCGGTGGTCTTGGGGGGTGGCAATACGGCGATGGATGTTGCCCGGACGCTCAAACGTGTCGGCGTTCAGGATGTCTGTATCGCCTATCGGCGCTCCCGTGACGAGATGCCGGCTTTAAAAGAAGAGATCGATGATACCGAGCGAGAAGGGGTGGCGATTGAATATCTAACCGCGCCGATCCGTATCATCGGAGATGCTGAGGGTCATGTAACCGGTTTGGAATGCATACGCATGCAGCTGGGCGAGCCGGATAAAAGCGGCCGCCGCCGACCGGTTCCCATAAGTGGCAGCGAGTTTGCGATACCGGCGGAACTGGTGGTGCCGGCCATCGGGCAGGTGCCCGATATCAAAAGCCTCGACCCAGAAGACCACATCCGCATGACCCGTGATCAGCGGATTGAGGTGATGCCTGATACCTTCGCGACCCACCGGCCGGGCGTTTTTACAGCCGGCGACGCCATGAGCCGCGACCAAATGTCGGCTATCGAGGCCATCGGTATGGGGAAAAAGGCGGCGGTTGAAATCGATGCGTACCTCCGCGGTCTGGCACCCGCTGCAGACGCTTCCGGCGTCAGCAAGATTCCGGTTGCCAACAGGGAAATGAGTGAAACGGAGCTGTTGCCCAAGCCGCATGTGCCGGTGCCGAGCCTTTCGATGGAAAAGCGCCTGGGCAGTTTTGCGGAGATCGAACTGGGGTATTCCCGGGAACAGGCAATTGCTGAAGCCCGGCGCTGTCTGACATGCGGTCCCTGCAGTGAATGCCTGGCCTGCGTGCAGGCCTGCGGGCCGGGGGCAATCGTACATCAGAAACAGGCATCTTTAATAAATCTGGAAGTCGGGGCGATTATTTACGCCGATCAAGACACACCGGTGCCGAATGATCTGTTAGAAAACGCTAAAAGGATTTATCGCGTTTCTCCGGAAGATTCGCTCATGGGATCTGCTGCTGCGGCCCATATTATGTCCCGTTTGACACCCAGACGACCACCGGAGGCTGCTGAGACGATTGGAGCCCCCCGGGTGGACGGCGGGCGTATGGGTGTATTTATCTGCAACTGCGATCACTTGATTTCTGATATCATCGATACCGAAGCGCTTTGTGAACAGGCAGCAACCTGGCCCGATGTGGCCCACGCTCAGGTGTTACCGTTTTCCTGCACACCGGATGCCCGGAAGACAATTCAAAATAAGGTGCGGCAGCTCGACTTGAATCGGATTACGCTCGGCGCCTGCGCCTGCTGTTCTTTAGATCAGGTGTGTTACAGCTGCACCTACCAGCGCGTACGATGCAAGGCAAACCTGGGCCTGTTTCATTCCTTTCAAGGAAGTTCACAGCATCAAGATGTATCCAGAGCAGTCGACCTGCCGCCGCCGGCGATTGAGTTTGTCAACATACGCGAACAATGTGCCTGGGCGCACCGGAATAATCCTCGCGCGGCGACGGCCAAAGCCACGGCGATGGTTGCCGCCGCCGCTGCCAAGAATCGATCGGCCGACGATAAGCTTTTGGAATGTCTGCCCGCTGAGCATTCGGTCATGATTTTCGGCAGCGGTCTTGCGGCCAGAACCTGTCGGGATCTTCTTCGTCAACAGGATATAGCGGTACACGATCTGGCCGAACCGCCGTCTCGCATCCGCAGGGTCCAGGGCTGTTATTCGATAACGCAATACGGCCGGAATTGGAAGGCTGCAGGGATGGTACTGGCGCCGGGCGATGCAACCGAGGCCGACAAATTAATGGGTGCCTTTGGAGACCCCCCGTATCGTCCGCGTTTTCGATCCTTCCAGAGGGACAGATTGGAAACCACGCGGCCGGGTGTCTTTTACTGTGATCCGGCCCTGGAGGGCACCACCGTGGGTGCGGCGGCAACGGCGCGGGTGTCCGCCTGGCTGGGCCAGAGTTTTAAGACTCCCGGACCCCACACCGCGG
>JASFIU010000597.1:0-3002 GCA_050122495.1 Desulfobacterales bacterium
TTATCCTCAGATTGCAGCAACGTCAGAATAAAAAGCGCTCGTCCAAGCCGACCATTGCCATCCTGGAACGGGTGGACAGCCAAAAACCGAAATACAAACTCTGTGGCAACCAACAAGGGCCAGGGATTTTCGCGAATGTTTGAATTATACCAGTTCACGAGATCTGCCATTGCCGTGCTCGTAATTATTCCGGGGGGAGAGGGTTCGAGGACAATCCTTTGTTCACCCGTTCCGTGATTGATAAAAATAACCCGGTTGGGGGTTTTCTTGTATCCGCCGGCAAAATTATCTGCCCCAGGATAATATCTGAGCAAATCATGGTGCAGGCCTCGAATGATCACCTCTGTTAAAGGGAATAGCTCTTTTGCTTGGAGATAAACGGTTGAGAGTATCTGGCGGCAGCCGACCACTTCTTCGACGCTGCGTTCTCTATCTTTTTCAAGTTTGTCCAAAATAAATATTTTGCTTTCTTCAAATGCCGTTGTTTTGCCGTCTTTTTGCAGGATCGTATCGACCCACTCGATCTCCTGGTCAGTCAAAACAGCATTTTCGATCCGGGTAGAAGCCCCGATATTGCTAATCAAGGCATAGCGATGGAGATATTTAGCTTCTTCAGATGATAAGTCTTCAATACTTTTATATGTTTCTACAAGCATTCCCTGCAAAATTCTAAGTTCGTTTTCCAGTTTTAGACCAGGTGTAAACGATAACATTTCCCTCTCCTTATAATCTATATGGAGAAATCGTACAATAATGCGCAATAATGCGCAATATTTTTTTTATTTTTATTGTTTATTATTACGCAAGCCGAATTATATTAAAAGTAAACATATAAAAAAGAGGGATGGGGTTGATTTTTTGCGTTATTTTAGTTTTTAGGGGCGCCCCCGAAATAATTTCTTTCTGGTTTTCTTTAAGCGTTTTTAAAAATTGGCGTCTGTCTGTTTTACGTTTTATCTGCTCAAAATCCCAATATTTCAGATAGCTTGGAGAGAAATGCCATCTTGACAACACCACCGCTATCCGATATTTGCATTTCGATAGTTGTTTGTCGAAACCAACCTTATTTCTAATTATCAATTGAGGGGATACCATGAAAATCGGCTTTATTGGTCTTGGAAATGTCGGCGGTAAGTTAGCGGGCAGCCTGCTGCGCAACGGATTTAATCTTATGGTACGCGATCTCGACGACGCACGGGTTCAGTCGTTCGTTGACCGGGGCGCAACCAGCGCGGCCTCACCCAAAGAAATTGCAGAGAAGGTTGATCTGATTATTACCTGCTTACCTTCACCAAAAGTGTGCGCTGCGGTAATGGAAAGCGAAGATGGTATCATCGCCGGGCTTGGCGAAGGAAAAGTCTGGCTGGAAATGAGCACTACCGATGCCTCCGAAGTTATCCGCCTGGCCAATATCGTTGAATCAAAAGGTGCGATGGCGATGGACTGCCCCGTGTCAGGCGGCTGCCACCGTGCTGCCACCGGCAATATTTCTATCTTTGCCGGTGGTAAACGTGAGGCGTTTGAACGCGTTCTTCCTATTTTGACTACCATGGGGCGCCGCATCCTGCATACGGGCTCAATAGGCTCAGCATCAATTTTAAAGGTTTTAACCAACTATCTATGTACGGTCCACCTTGCCGCACTGGCCGAGGCTTTTGCAGTAGCGAAAAAAGCCGGTATGGATATGAACACGACCTACGAAGCTATCCGTATTTCTTCCGGAAATTCCTTTGTTCATGAAACAGAATCCCAGGTGATTCTAAACGGCAGCCGCGATATCAACTTTACGATGGATCTGGTTGTAAAAGATGTCGGACTCTTTAACGAGCTTGCCAATGATTACAATGTTCCTGTGGAGATATCACCGCTGGTATTGAATATATTTAAGGATGGCCAGGAATGCTACGGGCCGCGCGAGTTCTCTCCAAACATCATTAAACGTTTGGAGGAAGCCTGCGACATCCAGATTTTGGGCACGGGCTTTCCGGCTGAAATGACGGATGACGAGCCTGAAGAACCCGGTTATGAGGTTAAACCCCGCTAAGAGGTGAGGATCGGACGTGAATGCGGCCCGATTCCAATTTTAATTTCCGATGCTTGGTGCCGCAAAGAAAGTATCGTATGTGTCGGGCACTATTGCCCTTGACGGTAAAATTCCTCAATTTTCTTTATATATTCAGGATCCAATCCGAGATCCCGCGCACCGGTCAGCATGATTTCCACATAGCTGCGTGAAGGCGGGAAGGGACCTTTAGGATCAATCACCCGATATAAATCAGCCGGATGAAATTTGCCGTCTTCGCCTAACACCAGGAACGTCTCCCGTTTATACAAATCTTTGTAAACACCTTCCAGGTTATCGAGCTTTATGAGCTCCTGCTCGGTCACTTCGTAAAGTGCGCCGTGAACGAGTTCACCGGGGGCCTCCATAATGCCGCTAAAGCCCGCCTGGCGTTCTTCCGACCAGAACGGGAACTGGACTTCAAAGTTGGGCAAGTAGGCCTTCATGACAAACTTTGCGTCCGGAATCAGTTCTTTTTTGACAAAATCGATGCTTAGATTAGATCCATAGCCGAAATGATACATGTATTATTCCTCCTATGTAGGGGGTTACGATCACTCCACGACGCGCCAACGGCAAACAACCGAGATGGTTTAACGTCTTTTTAATGAGTTTCCCTACTTACGCTTCCATCGGAATATAGGGCCCCAAAGATTCTCCGCCGTCGACTGTAATTGCCGTGCCGGTAATATATCTGGCCTCGGAAGACGCTAAAAATGCAAACATAGCGGCAATTTCTTTGGGATCCGCATGACGCCCCATGGGGATCCGGGCGTTGAGCGCATCCATCATTTCGGCGGTGTATTCTGCTTTTTGCATGGGCGTCAATACATAACCGGGACAAATCGAATTGATTCTGAGCCAGGGCGCACATTCCATAGCGATGGTTTTGGTCAGGTTAATAACGGCGGATTTTGACGCATTATAATCCGCATAATAC